>NZ_JAPZQJ010000646.1:0-42450 GCF_027530405.1 Microcystis sp. LE19-41.2A
TGTTCGTCTAACTCTTGATTAATTTGTTTCATTACATGGAATCTATCGGCGACTACCTCGGCCGATGGCATCAATTCTTTCACCAAATTTTTATAGGGCAACCAAAGGTCTATGCTCACTTCTTCAATTTGCTCTAACACCTCTTTTCCCCAGCCTGTAAGCGTTTTCCTCAACTCCTCTTGTGTTCGCTTCTCTAGAATAGCTATTAGTTTTCCCGTATCTAAATTTACTAAAACCGCACAGTAATTTTTTTGTCCTTTGACTAGAACGATTTCATCAATTCCTAGCCTTTTTAATTTCGATAGGTCTGGCTCTGTAATTTCTTCGGCGATGTCCTCTACCATTCTTTGAATCTCTTCTTCCGTTACGTTATTTCTTCGGCTAACATTTAAAATATCTCCTTCTTTTAATTGTTCGAGTATATTCTCGGCTAGTCTTTTCGTATAGGTTCGTTTCTTGGCGACAAAATCTAACTCTTCGCTAAAGGGTCTCTGACAATTACCGCACTTAAATTGACGACGATTAACTTGTAGGTACACTGGTTGTCCTGAGATTGGTAAATCTTTGACTAAATGTCGATGATTTTGGTGGAGTTTATCGCTCTCTAACCCACAACGAGGACAGGTTGCTTTTTGATTTTTCGATTCGACTGGTCAAACTATACCGATATTTTCTAGGTGTCGATAGCCTTGAATACAGGTTCCTTGTAGGTTCAAAAATTTGTCAAGTATCATAAGTAAAATAATCTCGTTTTTGGCTATTATATCAAATCTTAACTCAATTGTCTATCTTTTGGTATTAACCTGTTTGTGCCTTAAGTCCTTCCCTGTATGGATTTCAGCTACTTTTGAGGGTAGGCACTCTCATCGAATTTTATTTTAAGTTAATTATTTGCATAACAATTCCCGAAGAGCCAACATTTTTAATGGCTCCTGGCAAGCAGGTATAATGCCTGAAATTAGAAACCGTTTGTAAATTAATGTAAAAAGCTCGCCAAGTCAAGGTTTTGGCGATTTATAGAGCAAATGAACTAAAAACTCAGGATCTTTGTCAAGTAAGGACTTTGGCGATTTAAATACTTGTTTACAAACAGTTTCTTACTGATACAACCGCAAGATTTGTGGTCGGTGATGATTTCCAACATCCTCAAGCAATCTGAAGCAACCATCTATGGGATCGAGGGTAGGACGTAGAGCCAAAAAAGACAGGCATTGAGCCTGTCTAAAAAACCAAACAAATTACCGATCAGTTGGCCACAAATAGGGAGTTTTTTGCGTCAAATTTCCAAGCAATACCATCGGGATCTCTGATGCGACTCCAATCGGCAAATTCTGTTTCGGATTTATTTTTCTTGTTTCTACCCAAAACGGCCGGGGTAACTCCTAAACGTTTAGCCAAATCCGCCAAACTCATTGATGAGATAGTTTCAGAATCAGAGGTTAGAGATTCTTCCTTAACTTCTGATTCTGATTGGGATAAAGAACTATCAGGACTGTTCAAACTAGGATTAATTATCTCCTCCGGTTCTTGAATTACCGTTTCTTGAACAGCGATCGCTGCGGTATTTTCTTCCTCTTTTTCCTCAAATAATTTACCTAAATTAGTCAGAGGTTGGGAGGAGGAAATAACAGGAACCTCCGGGACGGAATTTTCCCTCTTCTCGGCGACAATCAGGGGGGATTTAGTCTCCTGCGATTGCTCTAAATTGGTCCGAGGGAATCTCGATGCAGTAATCGCAGGAATTTGTTTTTCCCCTATTTGTTCTAAAGAGGGGTCACTCTCATCAAAAATACTACCCAAGGTACTGGCGGTGATAAAGTAATAGGCCATACCCTGATCGCCTACAGCTTTTTTTTGCGCCCCAAATTCCTCAGCTTTTTTGTCTAAAAATTGTCTGGCTAATTTGGCCGTGAGATTGGCTTTTGCCGATAGGTCAATCGGGGTGAGACAACCTTGATTGTCCTGTAAAAGTTGATTGAAATAGGGGTTAATCACCGTCGATAATTTTGACCAGCGATAGTCTTGCCACACCTTGACTGCCAGAGTTAAGAAGAAGACAAGTAGGATCAATGGCCAAGCGGTAAAAACAAGGATGATTAGCACCGCTAGGGGGATGATGAGGACGAGAAACCCCGCCGTTTGACGATCGATAATTTTTCCAGTCATAATTTCATGAGCTGCCACAATTAAAATTCTTAATGGCTAGTTTGACTATCTCCTGCCATAAGTGTATATGACCAGTTTAGGCTTTATTGGTCACGCCGGTTAGTTCTAGTCGTTCAAACATGGCAAATCGTGCCTTCAAGGCCAGAGAATCATCAAGTTTTGTTAAAAAAATCGGTTTTTGATACTTTTGTTCTAAAGCTTTTTTGATTAACCAATCGGCTAAAAAGGGATTTTTGGGTAGTAAGGGACCGTGGGCATAGGTAGCGATCGCATTGTGGTAAAATGCCCCTTCATAACCGTCCTCTCCGTTATTTCCGTAACCGGTAATCACCTTTCCTAAGGGAGAAACGGTTTGTAAATAGGTACGACCCCCGTGATTTTCAAAACCAATTACTAGCGGTTTTTCCCCAGTCATAGCTTTAATTTCCTCCGCTAAGGGGGAGGCAGTAATTTCAAAAACCACGTTACCGATACAGCGTTTTGCATTGGGACCGGGATGTTTACTTACTAGGTCTAATAATCCCAATCCTTCGATTCTTTGACCGAAAGCTGGTTCGTAATAATGTCCTAATAATTGTGGGGAACCACAGGTAAAAACTCCCGGTATTCCTGCTGATAATTGTTCTTTCATCGCCGCCGCTTTTCTCCCCTGTAAATCCCGCATAACGATCTCCTGTTGCCGATCCTGCGCTCCACCCCCAACAATTATATCTACTTGATAAAATGTCTCGGCTTCTGTTTGAGCATCTAGGGGAATAATTGTCACAGGAATATCACGCCATTGACATCTTCTTTGAATAGTAATAACATTACCTCGATCGCCGTAGGTACTCATTAAGGTCGGATATAACCAGCCGATTTTTAGTTCTAGTTCTTGCATAATTTCTTAGGGGAAATGGGGGAATGGGGAAATGGGGAAATGGGGGAATGGGGAAATGGGGGAATGGGGAAGTGGGGAAGTGGGGAAGTGGGGAATTTCAACTAAAACCCTAAAACCCTAACACCCTAAAACCCCCCGCAACGCGCACGCAGTGACCACACCAACACCTAACACCAATCTTCACTCTTTTCTAATTTCTACAAAATCTTTCGGCCCGTGAGAATCTCTCGTACTTCTAACATAGCAGAATAGGTGGGTAAAATATGTAAAGTTTCCTCATTTTTGGTGTTATTAAGGGCAATTTGGAGCGCTTTTTTTAGCTCGGATTCAACAATTAAATTAACGGGATAAGCGAGACTATCCTGACTATATTGTAAGCGTAAAGCCATGTCATAAAGTCGATCGCCCGTTACTACTAAAGTTGTTCCCAAACGGGTTAATTTTTCCGTATCCACATCCCAAATCCAAGAAACATCCGTACCGTCGGGGATGCGATCATTGAGAACTAAGAGAGTAGTAGAAGACTTTTCTTTCTGTAAAATATCAGCCACTGCGCGAATTGTTTCATTCATACCCACGGGATTTTTAGACAGTAAAATCCTAACTTTTTTACCCTCAATTTCTAATTCTTCCGCTCGACCAAAAGCCGCTTTAAAACCCTGAACTGTCTCAAAAATTTCTCGATCTTTAATCCCTAATTCCTGGGCTACTAAACCCGCCGCTAAAGTATTATATTTATTATAAACACCGATTAAAATCTGCGGCCAATCCTGACTATGAAAAGCAGGACTACTCTTTTTAAAGCCGCAACTAGGACAACTAAAATCCCCTAAATGGGAGAGATAAACTCCGCGATAATCCAAAGAAGCGCCACATTTAGGACAGTAAATAGAATCGACAGCGTGGGGAATTTCTTCTAGATATAATTCCGGCTCACTTAAGCCAAAATATACAACTCTTTGGGGCAGTTGTTGACCCAAATGGGAAAGGGTCGGATCATCAGCATTGAGAATCACTAAAGTATCGGTGGGTAGGGGAGATATGGCCCCTTGCCAACGGCGACTAATTGTATCCACTTCCCCATAGCGATCGAGTTGATCGCGAAACAAATTGAGAGCTAAAATAGCGCGAGGACGACAATCTTTTAAAACCAAAGGGAGAATATTTTCATCCACTTCTAAAATGGCATAATCAGCCTTTAAAGTGCCGAATAAATTGGCATCGGCTAATAAAGCAGTGATTAAACCATTAATTAAATTTGCCCCAGTGGTATTATGGGTGACTTTTGCCCCCTGACGCTCTAGAATAGTTCTTAGGAGTAGGGAAGTGGTAGTTTTTCCATTCGTGCCAACCACCAAGATTACCCCCCGTCGGACTTGCCCACAAAGTAGCGGTAACAAACGGGGATGGAGACGACGGGCAATTTCCCCCGGCAAGACGCTGGCAGCCCCTAAACGGAGTCCTTTAACCACAGCAGTAACGGTTTTAGCCACCGCTACGGCTATCCCTAAACGGATGCGATCAAACAATTGCATTAACTGAGATTCTCATAGCTGTTTCGTGATTTTACCCCTAAAAGAAGACCGGTAAACGGGGTAAGTTCCCTAATTCCTCTCGCAGTTGAGGTAAATCTCAGTTCATTCTGGCGTTTTTTCTCCCCTAACAAGTTTTTTAATTGTAGTTATTATCGGAAATTTTCTGCGTAATTCACTATAAGTAATTGTTGATTTTTCCTGAATCATAAACAGGAAAGCTTCTTGTGTAGAATTGTATTTTTGAGGATAGCGAGGACTGCTAGGGTGAATGGCAATTAAATTATAAAAATAAGAACCTTGGTTAAGAGAATGAAGGCGACGTAGATCGCTAGTGAGAAAAGGCGCAGGAGCGAAATAACGAAAGAAATGGTAGCCAATTTCTGCTAAAAATTCTTGCAATTGCTCGATTTTAAATCCATATTTTTCGTAATGGGGTAAACAAACTTCAATATATAAAATGGGGTGATACTGTTTTAAGGTCTTCCTGGCTCCCTGAAGAACTTTAATCTCCATTCCTTCCACATCTATCTTAATAAAATTACATTGTTTCAGATGCAAATTATTTTCTATCCAAAAATCTAAGGTTGTGGAAGTAAATAGTTCTCCCTCGACCTCTGATGATTCAATAAAGCGGGTAGCTCCCATGTTTTTAGGGGCTTTTTTTATAGAAAAATTTTTTTGAGTATCACTAATAACATCAGTTTGTACTTGTACTAAATGTGAAACATTATTCAATCGCAGGTTTTCCAAGAGAATTTGATGAGTTTCTGGACAAGGCTCAAAGGCAAATACTCGGCCTTGAGGGGATGATAAACGGGCTGCCAAAGTTGAAAAAGTGCCAATATTGGCACCAATATCAAAGCAAACATCCCCCGGATGAATCATTTTATCGTCGATTCCGGGATAAGCACTCGCCAAATCTCGCAGATTTTCCAATAAATTAGATGTCTTCGGGTCGAGACAATAAAATTTACCTTCAGGTGTATTAACCAGCTTTAAATTATCATTCATAAACTCAGCCTTGAAATATTTGAAAACATCATATTACGCTTCGAGAATTTTGTCAATATTTAAAGCCAATAGATTTCCAGAAAATGTAGCATCTGAGTTAAGTTTTAGCCCCTTGATTACAGGGAAGTATTCTTACAGCGGTTATCCTAATAGTAGAATACGAAATTTTCCTTTTGGGGAGTAAGCAGACCAGAGCGCGGAGACGATGCCAAATATAGGTTACACTTCACCTTTAGGAGAAAAGCTTAATCAAAGTGATTGCCACTGCCATCAAATACAAAAAGCCTTTATCTGCCCCAGGGGTTCGTCTTTGAAAAAGACAGCCTATAATTGTAGGTAAGTTTGGCGCCGATTCTACCGCACACGACATTTTAGGGCTAGAGCTTATGGGTTTATTGACAAGATTGGGGATTTCACTGGGATTACTCGCCCTAGGTGGTACTGTGGGTGTGCTAGGAAATCAGTATTTAAGCAGAAAAGAGCCGCTAGAGGTAAATAAACCGCAGGCAATCCTCCCCGCTTCCCTCTCTCTCCCTGTTATTCCCCAAACCGACGGCAATGTTAATTTTATCGCCCAGGCCGTGCAGAAAGTCGGGCCGGCGGTGGTGCGGATTGACTCGGCCCGGGAAGTGGCCGACCAAATTCCCGAAGAATTTAAACAGCCCTTTTTTCGGCGCTTTTTTGGTAATGAAGTGCCGATTCCCAAGGAGCATTTAGAACGAGGAACCGGTTCTGGGTTTATAATCAGTACAGATGGACTACTTTTAACTAATGCCCATGTGGTGGAAGGGACAACCCAAGTAAAAGTGACTTTGAAAAACGGTCAAACTCATCAAGGTAAAGTCCTGGGGGTTGACAATATGACCGATGTGGCCCTGGTGAAAATCGAGGCGAAAAATTTACCGACGGTGACTTTTGGCAAGGCCGAAACTTTAATCCCCGGGGAGTGGGCGATCGCTATTGGCAATCCCCTAGGCTTAGATAATACGGTGACAGTGGGCATTATTAGCGCCCTAGGACGCACTAGCAGCGAAGTGGGGGTTCCAGATAAACGGGTTCGTTTTATCCAAACCGATGCCGCTATTAACCCCGGCAATTCCGGCGGCCCGTTGCTAAACGCCAAGGGGGAAGTTATCGGTATTAATACGGCAATTCGGGCCGATGCCCAGGGTTTAGGGTTTGCTATTCCCATCGAAACCGCCCAAAAAGTGGCGGGACAGCTATCTAGCAAGGGTAAAGCGGAACATCCCTACATCGGTATCCACATGGTGACGCTAAACCCAGAATTACGGCAGCAATTGAACGAAACTAAAGAATTAAACTTTAATATTGACCAAAATGAAGGGGTAATCGTCCTGCGAGTGGTGGAAAATTCCCCCGCTCAAAAAGCCGGAATGCAAGCGGGTGATATCATCGAAACTGTGGCAGGAAACCCCGTTAAAACCGCTTCGGATGTGCAGCAAGGTGTAGAAACCAGTGCGATCGGTGGTAATCTGGAAATCGAGATTAACCGCAGGGGTAAACAACAAACTCTCACCGTTCAACCGGGGGTTTTTCCTAGCAAAACTAGCGAGTGAACTACTTTCAACCGGTCAAGGGGCGACCCCTTACCCTAAACTGGGAGGAGAGAAAATAGCAGCGGAGCGATCGAAATTGAGGCAGCGGTTACAATTAAAACTATCAATTGGGCGCGGGGCTGCCCTTCTAATCGGTTTGCTGGGATTAACGGCCTGTCAACCGCCTGATCCGCCGACAATTTCGCCGACAGAATCGCCTAAAATTGAGGAAACTGGCCGCTTAATTCTCAATAATGCCACCTTAGAACAGGCTAACCCCTCCGGACAACCCCTCTGGAAAATTCAAGTCAAAAAAGCTACCTACACCCAAGACCAAAAAATCGCCCGTCTGGAAAATATCAAAGGTAATATCTATCAAGATGGGAAAGTGGTTTTACAGGTTAGTGCTGACCGCGGTGAAGTTTACAAGGAAGGCCAGGAAATTCTCCTCAAAGATAATATTGTGGCTGTGGATCCCCGCAATAAGGCCATTATTAACGCGCCGGAATTGCGTTGGCTACCCAAGGAGGGTGTTTTAATCTCCCCCAAAGGGATCAAAGGTAGTCATCTACAACTAGAAGCTAAGGCGCGCCAAGGACGCTACGACACGCGCCAAGAAAAACTAGAATTACAAGGTCAAGTGGTGGCTACCGCCAAGGAATCCCGTGTTGTCCTGCAAACCGAGCGCCTGTACTGGGAAATTCCTCAACAAGTCATTAGTACCGATCAAAAAGTCGCTTTTGATCGCTATATTAGTAAAACTATTATCGATCGCCTTACTGCTATCGGCGGTCGTTGGGAAAGAAAAAATAATCAGGTTATCCTGCAAGAAAACCTCGAATATCGCTCTTTAGAACCACCTTTACAGATTTCTGGTTCTCAGGCAATTTGGAACTATCAAAATCGTACCCTAACTTCCGATCGCCCCACGGAAATTTTTCAATATCAAGATCAAATCACTATTACTGGTAATCGTGTGGTGGTGGAATTAGGCAATCGTATCGCTTATCTCAAGGATGGGGTTAAGGGAATTAATCAGAAAACTGGGGCGCAATTGTATAGTCAGATCTTAACTTGGAAAATGTCGGAAAAAATTGTCGAGGCCGAGGGGAATATTATCTATGAACAACAGGAACCAAAATTTAATCTCACTGGCGATAAAGCGATCGGAACTTTAGAAGATAATAACATTGTTGTTAGTAGTAGCTCCCCCGATCGAGTTGTCACCGAGATTTATCCCCGTTAACAGGGAAAATTAGCCAAAAAAAACTCTCCCCAAAAAAGGGAGAGAGGGGGGGGAAATATTTAGGGTTTGCTGAAAAAGTTTTTCGTGGGGACAGGGTGTGGGGTGTGGGGTGTGGGGTGTGGGGTTCACCCCAATGGTCGGCACTTTTTGAGGGAAAAAAAGTTTAAAAACCTTATCCAACAAGGTTTTTAGATTTATTCAGCAAACCCTATTTAAAACCTTACCATTTGAGCAGGTTAAACTGTTCCATATCGATCGTGTCGCGGTTACGATAGATAGTCAGGATAATCGCTAAACCCACGGCTGCCTCGGCTGCCGCTACGGTAATCACGAAAATAGTAAAAATTTGGCCTCGGATATTAGCGGGGTCAAGATAGTTGGAAAAACCCATTAAGTTAATGTTAACGGAATTGAGCATCAATTCGATCGACATTAAAACCCGGACGGCATTGCGACTGGTGACTAAACCATAAATTCCGATACAAAATAAAGCCGCCGCTAATAACAAATAATACTCTAACTGAATCTGCATGATACCTCTTTCTTTGGTCTTATTTAGGGGCGGTTAATTCTCTAGGTCGTTCGGGTAATGTTAAGGCTGTGGCCGTAGGTTCTTCAGCTTTCAGGGTGGGGATAAGGTCACGACGAGCTAAAATAATTGCTCCGACCATGGCCATTAATAATAGCACGGAAGCTAATTCAAAGGGTAGCAAGAAATCACTAAAGAAATGCTTACCGATTTCTACTAAAGTATTAGTCACTACTGCGGGAGAAGTGCTAGAAATTGACCAAGGCGTGATTAAAACCATGGTCGATAACAGGACAAATAAACCCACACAAACTAAAGCAGTAGATGCCCGACGAATCCAACGTTTAGGAATATCAGAAAAGTCCTCTTGCTTGTTAACAAGCATAATGGCAAAGAGAATTAAAACGTTAATTGCGCCCACATAAATTAGAATTTGTGCCGCCGCTACAAAATCAGCATTTAGTAAGAGATATAAACCGGAAATGCTGATAAAAACACCACCCAATAAAAAGGCGGAATAAACGATATTAGATAATAGTACCACGCCTAAAGCTGTCCCGATTACCAGGGCTGCTAAAATGCCAAAAGATACTATTTGAACGCCCTCGGCTAAATTCACAGTAGTTTCATCTCCTTTTATGCTTGAGAGTTATTAATTATTAGTTATCAGTGAGGGATTGGGTGATGGGGTGGTCACTGCGTGCGCGTTGCGGGGGGGATTGGGGAGAAAAAGCTGTCTCGGAGCCCCCTAACTGCTAATTAATCGGTAATTTCTTCTGGACGTTTACCGGCGCGTTGACTACCGGCGGGTAAATCGTGGGGTTCGATGACACCTTTAGGCAGATAACCTAATTCCCTCAGAGGTGTCACCATCGGATCTTGGGTGACTTTGTAGGGTAAACGGCCTAGGGCGACGTTATCATAGTTTAATTCATGACGATCATAGGTCGCTAGTTCGTATTCTTCGGTCATCGACAAACAATTAGTCGGACAGTATTCCACACAATTGCCGCAGAAAATACAGACCCCAAAATCGATACTGTAGTGTTTGAGTTCTTTCTTTTTAATTTCCTTGTTAAAAGTCCAATCCACTACTGGTAAATTAATCGGACAAACTCGCACACAAACTTCACAGGCGATACATTTATCGAACTCAAAGTGAATTCTACCCCGATAACGTTCCGAGGGAATTAACTTTTCGTAGGGATACTGGACGGTAATCGGACGACGACGCATATGATCAAAGGTAACGGATAAACCTTCGCCGATGTATTTCGCCGCTTGAATGCTACCTTTGGCGTAATCGCTGACTTGTTTGAGAATGTTAAACATGATGGTCAGAGTTATAGTAGGTTAACAGGGCAAAAAAGGAAATTAACCGCCAAAAGCAAAGGGAAAAGCTAGTTTTAGGGCGGCGGTAAGTAGTAAGTTAACTAAAGATACTGGTAGGAGGAATTTCCAGCCTAAATCGAGTAATTGGTCAATGCGAACCCGGGGTACGGTCCAACGCAAGAGAATAGCGATGAAGATGAGAAAATAGGCTTTTAATACTGTCATCGTAATCCCTAGGGAAGCGGTGATAATTTGTAGCCAGGGATTGGTTTCACTCACTCCCAACCAGCCGGCCAAAGCATTGACGGGGATAGGAAATTCCCAACCGCCAAGATAGAGGACGGCGAAAACTAGGGCCGACAGCACGAGGTTAACGTAGGAACCCACATAAAAGAGAGCGAATTTCATCCCCGCGTATTCGGTTTGATAACCGGCGACTAATTCCTCCTCCGCTTCCGGTAAATCGAAAGGCAGACGTTCACACTCAGCTAAAGCGGCAATCCAGAAAATCAGAAACCCCACCGGTTGGCGCCAGATATTCCAGCCTAAAATGCCATAACCGGATTGTTGTTCGACAATATCAATGGTACTGAGACTATTAGACATCATCGCGATCGCTAATACCGATAAAGCCAAAGGAATTTCATAACTAATCGATTGCGCCGCCGCCCGCAGGCCTCCCAGCAAGGAATACTTATTATTCGAGGCATAACCCGCCATTAATAAGCCAATGGGGGCAATACTGGACAAGGAAATCCATAAAAAGATACCTACGTTTAGGTCAGTAATCACCAGATTTTGACCGAAGGGGACGATGAGATAGGAGACAAACACCGGCATCACCACCAAAATCGGCCCGAAGAGGAATAACCAAGGGTCAGCCTTAGCGGGGACGACATCTTCTTTAAAGACTAATTTCAGACCGTCGGCGACCGGTTGTAAAACGCCCAAGGGGCCTGCGTATTCCGGCCCGATACGCTGTTGGACGGCGGCGGAAATTTTTCTTTCTAACCAGACGCAGACTAAAACCCCCACCGTGGCGGCTATAATCATCAGGAACATGGGTAAAGGCATCCAAATCGCTTTAGCCAGTCCTCCACTTAATCCCAGGTCTGTTAGGGATTTAATGAAACTTTCTTGTAAATCTATGCCTTGATTCATATTTGGCGATCGCTGTACTGTCGATAGTTCGGCATGGTCTGAAGATTTTTAAGCAAATCTTATAGCCTAGTATACAGTTAGTCGGTCTGAGGGTTATCAGTAAAGTGACAAAGGCTTCAACTCATTAGCAGCCAAGAGAGTCAAGCAATCTTGATTCCCCCGCCGAGAATAGGTATTAGTCAATAGTTAGACTCTGAATCTATCAATGTTCCCAGCTGTTTCTTAGCGCCGACAACCTCAGCTAGTGACCAATTATTCACAGGAAAAAAATCTAGATAACTTACCGTTTAGGCAGTTAAAGCAGCTCTCCAGTCCCTTGTGCGATAAGTTTTACCGACTGTTAAAACCCAGTTATCGAGCGTTTCTGGCCACTCCCCGCTATTTAGGGTAGGCTGAAAAAATCTAAAAACCTTGTTGGGTAAGACTTTTAGACTTTTTGTCAATCAAAAAGTACCAGGCATGGGAGTGATCAGGGGGAAAATTCCGGGACTTTTTCCCTGAAAATTAGGTAATTGGCCACCTCAAAACTGGTAAAACCCCACACCCCACACCCCACACCCCACACCCTGCCACCAGGAAAAACTTTTTGCCGCAAACCCTATTTATTATGATAAGCCGCCTGTAGATCCCGAATCGAAAACAAAGCTTGAAACTTTATTCCCTGAGATTGGTAAAATTCCGCCCCTCCTTGCTCTCTATCCACCAAAGCAATGATTAAATCTACTTGATAACCGGCATCGCGTAATCTTTCTACCGCTACCATGGCACTTTTGCCCGTTGTCACCACGTCTTCGAGGACAACCACCGCGGCACCCGGGTTTAAAATCGGCCCCTCGATATAAGCCATGGTTCCGTGACCTTTTGCCTCTTTGCGGACAATTAAAGCTGGAATCGGACGATTTTCGTAGGCAGATACCACAATAACGGCGCTGACAATCGGATCCGCCCCTAGGGTTAATCCTGCCACCGCTTGGGTATCTGGAGGCAGTAGCGACAGCAATAAACGCCCCACGGCTAAAGCTCCCTCAGCAGTGAGGGTAACTTGTTTGCCGTTGATATAGTAGCTGCTTTTTTGTCCTGAAGACAGGGTGAAATCCCCCTCTCCATAGGCAAGACGGACAAGAGCATCGAGGAGAAATTGACGCAGGGAAGCAGTATCGAGATTCGCTACCGAGGAATTAGCCATATTTTCAGGATTGGGAGCCTGACTGACTCCAAAATTTCGGTTACAATTAAGCCAAAAGTCATTATATATTGACTCGATCGCTAGTATTGATTTCTTTCTCATCCCATTGACGCGATTTTTTAATTAACCCTATCCCTGTGAGGAGATTTTTAGCCATGCGCGCTCAATTTTTACTTCCTTCCCTGTTTTGTTTAACCGGTTTAGTCTGGTTGAGTTCGCCTATTGCGATCGCCCAACGTTCCCCCGCCACCACTCCGGCACCGGTAAAAACCCAACAATTGCAACTTGTCCCCTCTCCCGATACGGCGGTGGGATTTAATAATATCCCCGGTTTGTTTAACCGCGCTGTTAATAACAATACGGGTCGTTTCTACGACTACACCAGCATTTTAGGACAGTTCAACTCTCGGGAGGGTTGGCGTACTTTTATGCAAGGTTCCTATTTCGATAATATGATTACCCGGGATGCGAAATTGGTCGAAACTTTATACTATGATGTCATGCAACAGCAACAGTCTGGCCCCTTAATTCGCACCCAAGATTTACCCAATCCCTTCGATACTTCCCTACAGGAAAATCCCAGTTATTTAAGTCCTGGCGGCTTTTAATTCGCCAATTCAACTCGGAATTGGCGAACAATGTAATGGGTCGAGAATCTTCTTTGAAGGTTCCCGAACTGCGGCGAGATGCCTTTTTAAGTTCGATCGAAGCTCCTTGAGAAGCTAAACTCTCACCCATTTGGCAATATCAAGGGTTTTGTCATAACGATAGCTCATGCCATCATTGGCAACAATTATTTGACCTCGACTGGCTTTATTTTTGATGGTACTTAAGCTATAGTTGGTCAGTTTTTGCATTTCTTGATGGGTAAAATTGTCTTGATTGTTAATTTCAGAGACAATTTCTATCGTTTCATCAACGGTTTTGGCATTGTTAGAATGAGTTGCAATCGCTGCTGATGGATGATAGTCTTCCATCCTCATTAAGCGCCAAGTAGAATCCTCGGAAAGTTCCAAAACCTTTTGATGGTAGTTAAACAAACTTTCTCGATGTCCGACACTAATAAAGGTCTTTCCAGTTTGTTGTAACTGTTTATATAAATGATCTTCATTTTTTAAATCTAAAGCACTGGTGGCTTCATCTAAAATCACAAAATCTGGCTGATTAACGAATAGTCGCGCAAAGGCTAGACGTTGTTGTTCTCCTAAGGATAAAATATTTTCCCAATCCACTTCCTCATCAAAATTTTTGATGCGATTAAGAACATCTTGCAGGTTAACTTCTTGTAAGATTTCTTTTAATTGGGATTCACTCATCTCCGTTGTCGTTTGAGGATAAATTAGCTGTTCACGCAAGTTTCCTAAAATGATATAAGGACGTTGGGGTAAAAATAATAAATCGTCGAGGGGAGGTCGCACCAAATGACCTGTCCCTGTATTCCATAACCCAGAAATAGCGCGTAAAAGAGAACTTTTTCCTCGACCACTTGGCCCAACAATTAATAAACCTTTCCCTGGTTCAACGGATAGGGATAAATGTTCGACAATCACTTTAGCGGCATCGGGAGTTTGTAAGGTGACATCCTCAAAAGCTAGATTGTTATTTTCAATGACTTTAATGGTATTAACTGGGGTTTTTTGTTTGCTTACACCCTCTAAAGCTTGGTAAAACTCTTCTAAACGTTCAATATAATTAATAAACTCACCGGAGCGTCCAAATTCATCCACTAACACGGATAAGGCTGTGGAAAAGAAATAGCAACAATAGCTGGCTTGGTTAACTTGTCCAAACTCAATTTCACCACTAATATATAATGGGGAAACAATTAAGAAGGGGAAGATTTGAACAATGGATTGATAGCCTCGGTTAAAAAATTCCTGGGTTCTTTCCCAATTAATTCTTTCAATCATGATTTTAATCACCTGATTGAACTTTCTTTGAATAATATTTAACTCTTTTTCTTCCCCTCTAAAAAATGCAATTGATTCAGCGTGAGTCCGAACATGAGTAATGGCGTATTTATAGGTTCCTTCGATTTCTAATTGTTGTTTATTGACTTTATTTAGTTGTTGAGTAATATAGGTGGCAAGAATATTTCCAATAATCGTATAAACCAGAAGCACAATAGAAATGGTTTTAGAAATTGACCAAAGGATGACAATAAAAACCAGCATCTCCATAACTTTTTCAACACAGGTTGTTAAAAAGTCCATCGTTGTTCTGGCAATGGGTTGAATTTCTTGGGATAAACGTTGATCTGGATTTTCAATATCCCCTTTAAAATTAATTTGATAATAAGCACGATTTTTAAAATATTTTTGCAAGATACTACTATTGATCCATTGATACCAATCCAGCGCAATTAGTTTTTTAAGAAACCTAGACAATCCTGTGAAAAACGTCATACTGCCTAGAGTAATCCCATAAATAATGACAAAATGAGTTAATTTTTCTGCATCCCTAGCTTCTGTGACGCTAATTAAGTCTCTAAAAACAAAACTATTAAACGCATTAAGACCTACTACTCCCACTAATAATAAAAACAATAAAACGAGCATTCCCCAGGAACGAATAATCTGCGAAAAAGCTCTATCCTGGTGTTCTTTAGGATACCAATAAACTTGAATAAATCTTAAAAATTCTTGAAGAGATTGATTGAAAGTTCGGGTATCTTCTTTGAGATTTATAGTATCTGAGGCTTTTTCTGCAACATTCATAGAATTCTTCTCGCACTAAAATGGGGGACATTAGAACTTTTAATGTCTATCTATTGAGTTAGACACTAATTCAGCATACCATAAAAATCTGCATTATTATCACAAATTCTATTACTACTATTTTCTAGATTTTTTACATATCAGTAATCAATATTAACCTATTGTTTAGGCATTGGAGCAGATTCATAATCGTTTGATAATTTTGGCAGGATTACCAGCAACAACAGTAAAAGGTTCTACATCTTGTGTCACCACCGAACCTGCTCCAATAATTGCTCCTTTCCCAATCGTAACCCTTTTAAGAATCGCAACATTAAATCCAATCCAAACATGATCTTCTATCACCACTGGTGCAGATTTTATATCAAGATATTTAGCATCCTTAATCAGATTATTTAAAATGACGACTTCCACAAATTATTTCTGTCTTAAAACATAATTTAATGAATGAGCATCGGTATCATAAATATTGACATCATCGGCAATTATAACTTCATTGCCAATTTTGATAGAATTTGCTGATCTAATTCCAGTTTTCTCACCAATATAACAATTTTTACCGATTTCTATTTTTCCATCATGGGTAAATAAAAACAATTCACCTAATATTATGGTATTTTCTCCGATAGTAATTAAACTTTTATCTACCCTATAATTTTCACACTTTCCGATAAATTTTACGGAACTGTGAACCGTGGCATTTTCGGAAAGTTGTTTACGTTTTTCGATTCGTTCTTGTTCTTCTAAGAATTTTGAAATTAATAAACATAATTTATGTTTTAAGTTAAACATAACATTTCCCTCTTAGAATTGATGCTCTGGATATTTTGAATCTGGGTATGAGATAAGCTGTGCAATTCAGCTTATGGAGTGTGATGAAATCGATCATTTATTGTGTTAAAAACCCAATTTTAGTAAAATATTCAAAATAAGTTTTTAACAATCTGTCATCAATTTTTGGAAAATTAAAGGCTGTACCCTTTAACCCCATTACCGTATTTTGAGCATCAAACTGGGGGGGATAACCTGCGGATAAATTTTCATCTGAAAAATTATCTAACACCGGAGATAAAGCATTATCTGTATTAATTTTACATTGTTCTGTTAAATGTGATCGCCATTTTTCAAAAGAAACCAACTGCAACGGATAACCCATTTCCCGAACACAATCAAATAAGTCACGATTTAAGGTTGGGTGAGAATTCAACAAATGAAATGCTTTCCCTAAAGAGCTTTCTTGACTGGCTAAATGTATAATTGCACCACTCACATAATCCACAGGAGTGAGGTCTTCTGTACTATCGCCAAAATCAGGAATCATTCCTAATTGAATACAGCCTTTAATCATACGACAAAACAAATCTTCTCTATTACAAATTCCGGTTTTGCTATGTCCAATAATTCGAGACGCTCTGAAAATTGTCATCGGAAGTCCCCGTTTTCCAGCTTCCATGATTAATTTTTCAGCAACCCATTTACTTTGAGTATAACCAGCATTGAGTCCATGATTTATACCTAGAAGATCAGATTCTTGAATTAAGTTTCCTTGAGCATAACTGGGGGAAAAAATAGAAATCGTTGAGACAAAATGAACAGGTTTAGTTTTAATTAAGCACGCTAATCTCAAGATTTCTGCTGTTCCTAAAACATTAGTGGGTTTCAGTATTGAATAGGGATAAATGGCATTAACCCAAGCTCCATTATGATAAATCACATCAATTTGATTCCCTAAGTCCAGAAAATCTGGTTCACACATTCCTAAACGCTTTTGGGATAAATCACCAATAACAGGAATAATACGAGAGCTTTTCTGTTCATCCCATAATTGAAAGATTTTTAATTTCTGGTAAATTTTCGCTTGAGCTTGTTCTAAACTTTTGTCTCGAATTAAACAATGAATATTAGCTTCTGTTTTGTCTAATAATTCAGCTAATAAATGAATTCCGAGAAAACCCGTAGCTCCTGTTAGCAAAATATCAGCAGGTTTTTGAGGAAAGGGAGCCACAAGATTCGGCGGTTGAATGGAGGGATCTAAGGTAATTTCGACTTGCCAATCTGGGATTTGATCGCTCTCAATTTCATCAGATAAATTCAAGTCTAAATTAGAGGATAATCCTGCTACCGTCGGTTCTGAAAAAAGATAGTTTAAAGGAATATTAATAGCTAATTGTTCTCGCAGTCGAGAAATCACTTGGGCAGCTTTTAAAGAATGACCACCTAAGTCAAAGAAATTATCGAAAATACTAATTTGCTTTAACCCTAAAACATCTTGCCAAATCTCAGCAACAATTTTTTCCGTAGCTGTTCGGGGTGTAATCATCGTTTTTTGCTCCTGAATTTCGGTGGGTGCGGGTAAAGCGTTACGATCAATTTTCCCACTACTCATTAAGGGCAATTCTTGAAGCTGTACAAAGAAAGCTGGAATCATATAATCTGGTAATTTCTGTTTGAGAAAACTTCGCAATTTTGCAGGATCAATGGATGGAGATTTTGGCACAATATAAGCCACTAATTGTTTATTATTTTTTTGATCTTCTCGAACAATTACCGCCGTCACTCGGACATCTGGGTATTCAGTTAATACGGCTTCAATTTCGCCAATTTCAATACGAAACCCTCGAATTTTGACTTGATTATCAATGCGTCCTAAAAACTCTATATTTCCATCGGGTAAATAACGAGCTAAATCTCCAGTTTTATAGAAACGTTGATATTCTGATGAATTAAAAGCATGAGTAATAAACTTTTCACGGGTTAAATCATCGCGATTGAGATAACCTTTAGCCAAACCTAAACCTCCAATTAACAGTTCTCCCGGTATTCCAATGGGGACTTGTTGACAATAGCGATCACAAATATAAACCTGTGTATTTGTAATCGGTTTACCAATAGCAACAGAATGAATTTGAGCAATTTTATGACTCAAATTGGGATTAAAAACCGTGGTAGTTATCGTCGCTTCTGTCGGACCATAAGCATTCAGCCAAGTGATATCTTCTCGTTGACTATTTGATAGTATTTTTTGCCATAATATTAATCGCTCTGGTAATACTTCTTCACTTCCTGTAATCACTAAGCGTAGGGTTTCAGGTAAAGTTATTAAAGTTTGAGATAAATCTAATACCCATTCATGCCAATAAGTAGCAGGAAGATTAATTACCGTTAAACGATTGTGCTGAATAAATTGAGTAAAATCGGCTAAAGAAGGGAATATTAATGCAGGACGCATGACTAAAGTTGCACCCGTTAAAAAGGTTGGATAAATTTCTTCAGCAGCTACATCAAAGGTAAAAGAAGCAAATTGTAAAATTCGGTCACGACTTGTTAAATCATAGGCTTTAATGATTCCTAAGCTATGATTAACTAAACTTTGATGTTCAATCATAACCCCTTTAGGAGTGCCTGTTGAACCAGAGGTATAAATAATATAAGCTAAATTATTTGGCTGAATAGGGTTAACTAAATTGTTTTGGCTTTGACTAACAATTAAGTTTTCTTCATTATCCAGACAAACCACTTCTGCTTGATGATCACGGAATAAATTAACCAAGGTATTTTGAGTGATTAATACCGAGACTTGAGCATCATTTAAGATATAGTTTAAACGCTCTTGGGGATAATTGGGAGCTAGAACAAGATAAGCAGCACCCATTTTAAGAATTGCCAAAAAACTGATAATAATAGATACAGATTGTTCTAAACAAATACCCACTAATGATTCAACTTTAACCCCCTTAGATTGGAGATAATGAGCTAATTGATTGGCACGATAATTTAAGTCTTGATAGGTGACTTTTTCCTTGCCCCATTCTATGGCAATATCATTCGGCGTTTTTAAAACTTGATGTTCAAATAATTCATGAATACAAACCTTTGGATTTTCAGCAATATTAGTCTGATTCCATTGAGCTAATAACTTTTGTTCTGATAACGGTAAAATTGGTAATAATTCAATTGATTGTTCAGGATTAACGGCAATTCCTTCTAATAAAGTTTTAAAGTGGGTAATCATGCGCTCAATTGTGTTTTGATTAAACAACGCGCAATTATAATCAAACGATCCAACTAAACCCTCAGTCGTTTCTTGCATGGCTAAGGTTAAATCAAATTGAGCAATTAAAGCATTCATCGTGACGGGAGTTAATTTTAAATCCGCCATCGAAAAATGATTAATGTGCAGCATATCTTCCCAAGAAAACATCACTTGGAATAAAGGACTATAACTTATGTTTCGTTGAGGATTTACCGCTTCTACCACCTTCTCTAAGGGTAAATCTTGGTGTTCATAAGCTTCTAAAACTACTTGTTTGACTTGATTTAATAAAGCTTTAAACGAGAGATTTTCTTTAAACTGAGTGCGAATGGGTAAGGTATTAATAAAGCAACCAATTAAGGGTTCAATTTCAGGAAACTGTCGATTTCCACTGGGAATTCCAATCACAATATCTTCTTGACTGCTATAACGATATAATAAAATATTAAAAGCCGTTAACAGCGTCATATTTAAGGTAGCGGTTGACGTTTGGCTAATATTTTTCAGGTGTTGGCTTAATTCTGGACTTAGTTTAAATGTACAATTATTGCCTTTAAACGTTTGTATGGGAGGACGAGGATGATCAGTGGGAATTTCCAATAAGGGTGGAATTCCCGTTAATTTTTGTTGCCAATAATTAACTTCCTGGGTGAGTTTATCTCCTTGTAACTTTTGTCTTTGCCAAACGGCAAAATCACCATATTGAATAGGCAAATCGGGTAAAGGATTAGATTGTTTTTGTAAAAAAGCTTGATATAAACTAGAAAGTTCTTCGAGTAAAACTTTCATTGACCAGCCATCAAAAATAGAATGGTGTAAACTCAAAAATAAAAGATAAGAATTAGCTTTTATTTTAACCAAAAAAGTCCGCATTAAGGGAGCTTGGGTTAAGTCAAAGGGAGTATAAATTTCTTGTTCGGTTAATCGCTCTAATTCTTGGGTTTGTTCCGCAGAAGATAAAGACTGTAAATCCAGCAAGGTAAAATTTAAATGAATTTTCGGGTTAATAATTTGTCGGGGAATTTCGTCAACTTCTTGAAAACAAGTTCGCAACAATTCATGACGTTGCATAATAGTTTCCAAAGCTTTTCTAAAGATTTCAATATCTAAATTGCCTTCAATTTGAAAGCGAAACGGCATATTATAGGTATAGCCTTGAGCTTCTAATTGGTACAAAAACCAAAGTCGTTCTTGAGAAAAAGAAAGCGGTACAAATTGAGACGGATTTCTAGTCGGTATTGTATTCGTTTTTACACCGATTCCTTTTTTTTGTAGTAACAGCTTGAGTAATTTTTGTTGGTCTTGAGAATTATGGTTCATTTTTGACATGAGTTAATAGGATTTATTTAATTTAGTGATTTTAGGTTGGTTTCATGGATACAAATCAACCTAAAAATTGTTTAATTATTGATGCTAAATAGCGGTATAACCTCCATCTACCATTAAAATTGTTCCAGTTACATAAGAGGAAGCTTCAGACGCTAAAAACACGACAGGGCCAATTAACTCTTCTAAATCTCCGGTTCGTTTCATGGGAATTCTAGTATATAATTCGTCCATTTCATCCGAAGTTGAACGTAAACCTTCTGTTCCTTCCATCATATTATTCATATAGCCCGGTGCAAAAGCATTGACTCGAATTTTGTGACTAGCTAATTCTACCGCTAGGGATTTTACTAATTGATTGACACCACCTTTTGCGGCGCTATATGCTCCTGAAGATTTGGGAACAGCAACGAAAGCACAGATAGAAGAATTCATAATAATTGAACCTGCTGTTCCTTGTTTGATCATTTGTTTGGTTGCGAGTTGAGCGCAATTAAAATAACCTTTTAAGTCAACATTAATAACCTGATCCCATTCAAATTCTTCTAATTCATCAGTGTTTTTGAGAATTTCAACTCCTGCATTACAGACCATAATATCGAGTTGACCATAATGAGCAACCGCCTGGTTAATTAAATTCTGACAAGCTTGACGTTGACGAACATCGGTCTCAATTGCGATGGCTTCGCCTCCTGCTTCTTGAATCAGTTGAACCGTTTGTTCAGCACCAACTTGATTAATATCACCAATTACCACCTTAGCTCCAGCTTGTGCTAATCCTTGGGCTAATACCCGACCAATTCCTCGGGCAGCACCCGTGATAATTGCAACTTTACCTGTTAAATCAAAGAGATGATTTGTCATTTTTTTCCTTCAGTTTAAATCAATGTCCATTATATAAAGTTTAATTCATTTAGGTTCAGCTTTGAGATAATAAAGCTTGAACTTCTTCTGGTGAAAGTTTGGAAATTTCTTGAACTGTTACGGCAATTTCATTCAGTAAACCTTCATGCCCCACTAATTCAATCATGACTTGAGTTAATTGGCTGATAGTTGAGTGATTAAAAAGTTGACGCACAGAAATTTCAATTTCTAAGGTTTGACGGATTTTACTAATCAGTTGAATCGCTTTTAAAGAATGCCCACCTAACAGAAAGAAATCGTCTTCAATCCCAACTCGTTCTACTTCTAAAATTTCTGCCCAAATTTCTGCTAAAACTTCTTCAATTGCAGTTCGAGGAGCGACATAATTTTGAGTTAACGATAAGGGGTTTTTATCGGGTATTGGTAAGACTTTTCGATCAACTTTACCGTTAGGACTGAGTTGAAAAGATTCCATCACCACAAAAGCAGAGGGAATCATATAATCGGGTAGCCAGTTTTCAAGGAAATGACGTAATTCAACTTGGTTTACGGTTTCACCTGGACGGGGAATAAAATAAGCGGCTAAATATTTTTCTCTGGCGGTTTCTCCCTGAACTGTAGCAATGGCTTGGGCAATTTGAGGATGTTGATTTAAAATAGTTTCTACTTCCCCTAATTCAATTCTATAACCTCTAACTTTGACCACATCATCAATTCTTCCTAAATATTCAATGTCTCCATTGGGTAAATAACGAGCTAAATCTCCAGTTTTATACAGCAATGAATTATCGCTAAAGGGATTAGGAATAAATTTTTCTTTGGTTAATTGGGGATTGTTGAAATAACCCCGCGCTAAACCGCCACCCGCAACATATAACTCGCCAGTGACTCCGATGGGTACAGGTTGAAGATGAGAATTTAAAATATAAACTTGCACATTAATCGCGGGTTTACCAATGGGAATATACTTCGGCCAAAGCTCAGGATTAGGGTCAAAGGTATAACTGGTAACGATATCCGCTTCTGTGGGTCCATAAAAATTGTAAAGCGTACAATGTTCGAGTTTCTTGAATGCAGAAATCATCGCTGGGGTAATTTGTAATTGCTCTCCAGCTGAAATAATTTCACGCAAGTTAGCAAATAAGTAGGTTTCCTCACTATAGGTTTCAATTAATTGTTGTAACAAAGTAACGGGCAAAATCGCTTTATGAATGGGGTTATTTGCCAATAATTGACTTATTTTAGCAAGGTCTAAGCGGGCATCTTCTGGAACAATAAATAAGCTTCCCCCTAAACACCAGGCTGCAAACATTTCGTGATAGCTAACATCGAAATTGAAGGGAGCAAATTGTAAGAAATTTCTCTCCGGTGACATTTTCGCCTGATGATGCTCAATAATATTGGTTAAGGATTGATGCAGGATCATAATCCCTTTTGGCACACCCGTAGAGCCTGAACTATAAATAATATAGGCCAAATCCTTTAAACTCACGGGGTTGTCAAGATTAGTCTTGGGTTCTAAGGCAATTTCTGACCCTTGTTCATCCAATAAAATCCGTTGAGAAATGGTTTCACTGTTTAAAAGAGATTGACAATCTTTTTGGGTTAATAAGGTTTTGATTTGGGTGTCTTGCAGGATGTAAGAAAGTCTTTCTTGAGGATAGGTTGGGTCTAGAGGAACACAAACACCGCCTACTTTTAACACTGCTAAAACGGCAATTACCATATTAACAGACCGTTCTAAACAAATCCCGACCAAAGATTGAGAACTCACCCCAATTTTTCGTAAATAATGAGCCAGTTGATTGGCAGACTCATTGAGTTCTTGATAGGTTAATTCTTGCTCTTGAAAAACAACGGCGATGGCTGAAGGGGTTTTGAGGGTTTGTTGTTCAAATAATTCATGAACGCACTGTTTTAGGAGTTTTTCGGGTGCAGTTTGATTCCATTCAATTAATAATAATTGACGTTCAGCTTCCGTTAATACAGGTAAGTCTTGAATCCGACGATGGGGATTAATAGCGATTCCTTCTAATAAGGTTTTAAAATGACCTAATATCCTTTCAATGGTGTCATTTTCAAATCGTTCTTGAGGATAAATAATTTTAATACTTAAGGCTTCTCCAGGGGTGACAATAACCGTTAAGGGATAATCAGCATTGCCATAATCTTGCATTTCACCGACTTGTAAACCGCCTAAATTCTGACTATCATTGTCGCTAAAGGGTAAATTTTCAAAGACAACAAAACTTTCAAAAACTGAATGAGGGGACGGAATTTCACTCCATTTTTGAATATCAATTAAAGAACTATAACTATATTGCTCTCGTTCTAAATGCTCTTGTTGTAATTGTTGAAACCAAGTTAATAATTCAAGTTGAGGCTCAATTTTGATGCGAACGGGTAAGGTATTTAAAAACATCCCTACCATCGATTCAATTCCTGTAAAATTGGGCGGTCGTCCCGAAACGGTTGCCCCAAATACAATATCAGATTCACTACTATAATGATGTAATAATAAAGCCCAAGCTCCTTGAATTAGGGTAGAAAGAGTAAGGCGATATTCTTGGGCGAGTAATTTCAGACGACTGGTAATTTCTGGAGAAAGTTTTGATTTTTGATGAAGATAATTTTTACTTTGAGTAACAAGAGGATTTAACGGTTTATCAACGACTAATGGAGTTGGAGAGGTAAAACCTTGAAGATTTTGTCGCCAAAATCGTTCGGCTTCAGTTTGATCTTGCTGTTGTACCCAATTAATATAGTCTTGGTAAGGGCGGGGTGTCGGTAAATTGACGGGTCGATGGTTGATGAGTCCAGCGTAAAACTCGAAAACTTCTTTCAACAGAATTGCTGTTGCCCAACCATCTAATAAAATATGATGTCCAGTATGGATAAATTCATATTTTTGATCTTCGACTTGAATTAAATGACATCGAAGTAAGGGGACTTTATCTAATTCAAAATATTGCTCTTTATCAGAGATTAATAATTCCTGAAATTTAGTTTCTTGTTCGGCGAGAGAATGCGCTCGCCAATCATAATTAAACCAAGGTAAGGTGACATTTTTTCTAACCACTTGTAAAGGCTGTTTGGTTTTTTTCCAAGCAAAACAAGTCCGTAAAATACTATGTCTATCTACTACTTTTTGCCAAGCTTGTTGGAATGCATTAATATCTAAATTACCTTGCAAGGTGATTTGAATTTGTGATAAATAGGTCTTTGATTCTGGATTATATAAAGAATGAAACAGCATCCCCTGCTGCATGGGAGAAAGGGGATAAATGGATTCAATATCTTTTTTACTAA
Source organism: Microcystis sp. LE19-41.2A (assembly GCF_027530405.1). Taxonomy (NCBI): domain Bacteria; kingdom Bacillati; phylum Cyanobacteriota; class Cyanophyceae; order Chroococcales; family Microcystaceae; genus Microcystis; species Microcystis sp. LE19-41.2A. The sequence continues at coordinate 24,852 of NZ_JAPZQJ010000646.1, forward strand.
CCTTAGATTTTTGAGGTGTTACCATTGTTTTTCCCAATAGATTAAATAAAAATGTGCGTGAGTTTATTGAATCAAATTTTATTCAATAAATACGATAAACTTAGAACGAATTACCTTTAACGTTGACTAGACCACTTGAGTTTAAATTTGTTAATTTCTTCATCGGTGTAAAAATGACGCACTAATGGTTGATCATAAATTTCTTCTAAATATTCATCACTAAAGGTCAGACTCTTTCTTAAATTATCATAGATGAGATAGTCATCCGCTTCTAAAAAGTCTGCTCGGTCAAGTCGTTCACAATCTAAATTTTCAACACCTAAAAAAGTTTCTAGGGCTTCTTTTAAGCAAGAATCAAGTTTTTCTAATTTTAAGACTAATAAGTCAATATTTCTGTCTGGGAAATTTGCAATCGCATAACCTTTTTCTTTCGGAAAATCAATGGAAGCGATATCAATGCCGAAAACTGGTTGCAATTCTTCTTCAAACCAGTCAAACTGCTTTCCATAAACAAATTTTTGAGACCAAAATTTTTTAATAATTTCATCCATTGTGATTAATCCTTCTTGATATTTTATGAAAAATTCAGGAAAAACAGATTGACAATGAATGACTTGAAAAAACCAAGAAATATTACGGGCGATGGGTTCTCGGACTCCAGTAATAATTTTAATATTTTTTTGATTTTTAATTTCCTCAATGTGTTCGCTTAAATATTTGGTCATACAGGAATGCCCAAAGGTAAAAGCATGATAATGTTTCTCCAGTTGCATTGTTTCCCAAATTTTTGAGAAATGTTCTGAATTCAGATTATGGATATGATAAATAGCTTGATTTTGCAGATGTTTTTTTAGGGTCAAATAGGTACTCATTGAACCGACTTTCCCCATTTGATAAACAAATATGACTGAAGAATTATTGAGAAGTTCTTGTTTTAATTTTCTTTCTGTATTCCACATATTAATCCTATTATTCATATAGGAATACACGGGAAAAAACTGTTTATCTGCGATGGGATAATAGTTAAGAGCTTGGTTTGAGAGTTTAGTTTGTGTGTTCATGATGCTTGTTGATGATGCTGGAGGGTTGAATTTAAAATGCTGACGAGGATAAACCACCATCGATGGGAATAGTAATTCCCGTTATATAACTCGCACATTCTGAAGCTAAAAATACAACGAGATTAGCAAATTCTTCAGTCGTACCAATTCGATTCATGGGAATTGTTTTTAGAATTCCTTCTCGGATTAAATCTGGGGTTGTTCCTTGCTTTTTGGCATAAATTTCTAAATATTCTCGATGTCTAGGGGTATCAATAACGCCGGGGTTAACACTATTAATTAAAACATTATAGGGGGCGGTTTGTCTAGCTACTGATTTGGTAAAATTCATTAAAGCTGCATTGACAACACCCGATTTAACTAAACGAGGAGATGGCTCTTTTCCCGATGTCCCAATGATATTAACAATTCTTCCCCAATGTTGTTTTTTCATAATCGGTAACACTAAATTGGTTAAGCGAATATAACCCATTAATTTTCCTTGAAAAACGTTTAACCAATCTTCATCGGAAAGGTTTTCAATTAAATTTTCAGCAAAGTTAGCTCCTTCAGAATTATTGACTAAAATGTCAATTTTGCCGTATTGATTTAAAGAGTCTTGTATTAATTGTTCAGAATCTTGAGCTTGATGGACATCAGCCACTAAACGCAGAATTTGTTGGGAAGGATAAGCTTGAACCAGAGATTGATAAGCTTGTTCTAAGCGTTGGGAATTGCGACCACAAATAATTAAGTGACAGCCTTCTTCTGCTAATTTTTCAGCAATGGTAAACCCAATTCCCGCACTACTTCCCGTAATCAAAGCCACTTTATCTTTTAATCCTAAATCCATAAACTTTGTCCTAGCATTTTGTGGTTAAACTTAAAATTTTAAAACAAACTAAATTAAAATTTTAATCAAATTAATATCTTGATTCGATGAATTATATCCCTTTTTTAAAACTTTTGAAGGAGCATAATAAATTTGACCATATTCTAAACACTGTTCTTCATTTTCTATAAAAATTTCTAATTGTCCATTTAAAATAAATCCGATTTCTTCTTGCTGACCTTGATGTGGGGGAATGGAATAACTAGACGGGATTTTCATCATCACGATTTCAAACCAAGAACCCTTAACCGATTGACAAGGTAAATGAGTGATTTTATCTTGGTTGTTTGATAGGGTTAATACAACGTCTTCTGAAGGTAAAGAAGAGGTAATCCGTTTAAGATCAAATCCAATCATCGCTTCGGACAAAGGATTAACAAAACCATGAGAAACATTAGCATCGGCGACATGAATATCTTGTAAAGCTCTCAAGGGTTTAATCACATCTTTAATATACAGTTCCAGTTCTCCTGAGAGTACCATGCCAATTTGACTTTCAGGATGTTGGTGGGATTCAAGTTTAGCATTAGGAGCTACAGCGGATAATTGAAAAATGGTATTTTGGCATTGAAAAACCTCTAATTCTACATGAGGATTGAGTTTAATAGGCTTGGGAATTGGGAAAAATTTAGACATGATTTTAGGGGACAAGTTCAAAATGAAATTGAAATTTAAACTCTCAATTATTTTTCTGTGATGAAGGCAACTATTTTCATCGGATAGGGAGCTTTTTTAGGTATGCACAGGTAAATAAATACTTTGAATCATGGTGTTTTCCTGTTTGTGAAATAAAGACCAACTCATCTCAATTTTACCATATTGTGAAATAAATTCTAAATCATGTTCTCGGATGGCATTTTCATTGGTAATGGCTAAATCTGCCAACCCCTGTTTAACTTGAATAGCGGCAACACTGGTAGAATTGACAAATTTGATTTTAATCTTGTTTTGATTCAGGTCGCTAGGTAATAAATAGGGAAGTAAAGGAAGAGGAGCGGGATGAGTAACTAGGGTACAGTTTTCTAAAACGATTCCTTCATTTTTTCGCTTGGCTAATCCGTAAACGGGTGTGGGATAGGTGAAGATAAAACCTAGTTTAAAACTCGGTTCCATGTAGAAATCATTAATTCTTTCATAGGCATGGGGTACTAACGCCAAATCTATCTGATTGTCGAGTAAAGATTCTTTTAAATCTGTAAAGCTATCAAATAAATGACTATTAACCGAAATCTGTTGTAATTTCCATTGAGAAATTAGATAATTTAAGGTTTGTTCACTACTGGTTTCTTTTGGACCCAAAGTGCCAACGCTTAAGGTTTTGACATCAAGCTGGGGATAACACAATTCCATTGAAAACTTTAACATGGTTTTAAGGCTCCTGAATTTTTAAGGGCGGATAAATTAGGATTTCCGGTGCAAAATAAAACAATTTCAAGTTCAGCAATTAAAAATTTTACCAACTCATCAACGGCGGCTTCTGATTCAATCGCTGCTACGAGAAACGGTCGAGCCAACCCTCCTAAATCGGCTCCTAAAGCGATGGATTTGGCAAGGTCTAAGCCATTTTTTAAGCCTCCAGAAGCAATCAAAGGAATGGTTGAATTCATAGACCGAATGGCAGTAATACATTCAGCCGTAGGCAAACCCCAATCGGCAAAAACTTGTCCGAGATGCCTTTGTCTGTTGTCTTTGGCTCTTTGACTTTCGACTTTAGCCCAGGACGTGCCTCCGGCCCCAGCCACATCAATCGCAGCGACTCCGGCTTCAATTAATTGTTTGGCCGTCACCGCAGAGATGCCATTTCCGACTTCCTTGGCGATGACGGGAACGGGCAATTGAGCGCAAATTTGCTCGATTTTAGCGAGTAACCCTTTAAAATTGGAATCGCCTTCCGATTGAACCCATTCTTGTAAAGGATTGAGATGCAGAATTAAAGCATCAGCTTCTAATAATTCCACCAGTTTTAAACAGTCTTCTAAACCGCAGCCGTAATTTAACTGTACAGCCCCTAAATTCGCTAACAGGAGAATATCTGGCGCCAGAGAACGGACTGCAAAGGTCGGCGCTAATTCCGGTTGTTCGAGTGCAATGCGTTGAGAACCCACCCCCATCGCTAAACCATAACGTTGAGCGACCGTTGCCAATCGAGTATTGACTAAATGGGCTAATTCTGTTCCTCCGGTCATGGAAGAGATGAGAATTGGAGCTTTTAGAGATTTCCCCAAAAAGGTTGTCCCCAGTTCAATATCGCTACGGTCAAGTTCAGGAAGACAACAATGGGTAAAACGATATTTTTCTAAACCGTTTGTAAGTTGTTGAAACTCTACATCTTCTTCGATACAAACTCGCAGATGTTCGCTTTTACGATTTTCAATTTCACTGGGAAGATTAGGTGATGGCATAGTTGTTATCAAGCAGGAGGGTTAAACATTAAGTTGAGGTTAAAAATCGAGTTCTGAAAGCAGTTCATCTAGTTCTACCTGATTAAGATCCGCATCGGGAAAATCCGATGGAGTATAGCCTCCTTCTACCGATAAACAATGGTTAATCAGGCTTTCTAAAGAATCTCGATAGGCAGCAGCTAAATTTTTGATCGTTGTTTGATGATGAAAATTTTCACTATATTGCCATTCTATATCAAGTTGCCCATCAACCACAATTCCATGAATCGCAATTAAATGGGAACGTTTTCCCAAAGGACTATGAATGGAACCACTGGATTCTTGAGATAATTTCCAGCCTATCTCGCCGATTTGATGGCTGGTAAATTGACCTAAATAATTAAAGCTAATTTGAGCTTTTGGATAGTTTTTTAACGGGGATTGAATCGTTAAATCTGAACTCAGATAATATCCAATTCCATAATCAAATCCCCGATTCGGAATTTGTCGTAATTGCTCTTTAATGGACTTGAGACATTCACCGGGATGGTGAAGATTTTCTAAGGTCAAAAAGACGGGAAAAATACTGGTAAACCAACCCACAGTTCGAGATAAATTCACGGATTCAATTACATTCTCTCTTCCATGACCTTCCATGTCAAGCAAAAGCTTATAACTCCCTGTCCAATGGCCAAAAGCTTGGACTAAAGCGGTCAATAGAATATCATTAATTTGGGTGTTATAAGCTTGCGGAACCTCCTGTAAGAGTAAGCGGGTTTGTTCTTCGGTTAAGGTGAAAGAAACCGTTTTTGCATGGGCAACAATGTTGGACTGAGCTTCACCTTGACAGTCCAAAGGAAGAGGAGAAATTGAGGGAAAATCACGGTTTAGCCAATACTTGAATTGAGCGTGAAATTCTGGGGTTGTAGCATAGTTTTGCAGTTCCTCAGCCCAAGTTTTAAAAGAACTGGTTTTAGGAGGAAGTTGCAGAGGCTTTTGGGTTTCTAATTGGTGGTAAATCGTAACGAAATCTTCGAGGATAATCCGCCAAGAAATTCCATCTACTGCTAAATGATGAATGATAATTAACATTTTTCCCCTCTCACCCAAGGCGAAGAAAACCACCGCCATTAAGGGTCCTTCCTCTAAGTTGAGTACCCGTTGTTGAACCTCAGAAATTTCTGCCATCTTGGTCAATTGTTCATGGCAAGATAGATGGTATAAATCCACCTTTTCAAAGGCGAAACTATGGCAGTCTAGGCTGTGATTTTGTTGCCATTGTTCCCCTTGTTGCACAAACCGTAACCGCAAAGCATCATGGTGATAGAGTAATTTAGAAATAGTTTGTTTTAATAAATCTGGTTGTAGATTATTGGGAACCTCTAACAAGATAGATTGATTAAAGTGATGACGTTCGGTCCAATTTTGTTCAAAAAACCATTTTTGAATCGGCGTTAACGGGACTTCACCTGTAACTAATCCCTGGTCAATTTCAGTGATAGCAGTTGTCTCCGCTACGGTGGCTAATTGAGCGATAGTTTGATGACTAAATAATTGTTTAGGAGTAATTTGTAATCCCACTTGATTAGCTTTAGCGACAATTTGAATGGCGATAATTGAATCGCCTCCTAATTCAAAGAAATTCTCATTAATACTAATTTGATTTTGACCTAAAACTTCCTGCCAAATTTGGGCTAAAATTGTTTCTTTCTCGTTACTAGGAAGAAGATAATTTTCTAATTCATCAACATCAATTTCTGGTCTAGGTAAAACACTGCGATCAATTTTTCCATTCTGATTAAGAGTAAAAGCATCTAAGAAAATCAAGAAAGCAGGAATCATATAATTGGGAAGCTTTTCTTGGAGAAAAATTCGTAATTCTGGCTGAGTGAGTTGTTTATCTTTCGGAACAACATAAGCATACAAACGCTTGATTCCAAGTAGATCTTCTCTGGCGATAACAATTCCATCTTTGACCTGAGGATGCTGAAATAAAACGGCTTCTATTTCGCCTAATTCAATTCTAAAACCTCTGATTTTTACCTGATGATCAATCCGTCCAATAAATTCAATATTCCCATCGGCTAAATAGCGTACTATATCACCTGTTTTATACAGACGTGCTGACGAATCTTGACTAAAAGGATTGGGAATAAATTTTTGTTCAGTTAAGTCAGGACGATTGAGATAACAACGGGCTAAACCATCACCACCAATATGCAATTCGCCTTTAACACCAATAGGAACAGGTTGCAAATAGGGATCAAGAATATAAATTTCTGTATTAGCTAAAGGACGACCAATTGGAATAGTTGTAGCTTCTGAAGGAATATTTTTAATTAAATACCAAGAGGTAAAAGTTGTGCTTTCTGTTGGCCCATAAACATGAAGTAAATTTTGAGCGGTTCCTTTATTAAGGGATTCTTTGACCCATTGAGGATCAACTGCTTCGCCACCAAAAAGTAAATATCTTAAGCTTTGAAAAGCATGGGGAATAGTCTGAACTAACTGATTAAATAACGCTGTCGTTAAGAATAAAATAGTAATTTGATATTTTTGGAGAAAATGAACAAATTTTTCAGGAGAAAGAACTATATCTTTATCTACTCCTATTAACTGTGCGCCATGTATCAGCGCCCCCCAAATTTCAAAAGTAGCGGCATCAAAAGAAGGATTAGAAACCTGAGCCATTCTATCAGTTGGTTTTAAATATATATAGTTAGTATTACAGACTAAACGAGTCACTCCTCGATGGGGAATAGCAACTCCTTTAGGTTTACCTGTAGAACCTGAAGTATAGATGACGTAGGCTAAATTCTCAGCGTTAACATGACTGAGAGGATTCTGTTTACTTTGTTGTTTAATTGGGTCTTCATCTTGTTCTAAACAAATCAATTGATTGACTGTTGTTGGTAGTTTTTTGATGAGGTGCTGTTGCGTTAATAAAATTTTGATTTCAGCATCATTTATGATAGATTCAAGTCGTTCTTCGGGATAGCTTGTGTCCAGTGGTACATAAGCTCCTCCAGCTTTTAAGATTCCTAAAAATCCAATAATCATTAAGGGTAATCGCTCGACACAAATCCCAATTAATTGATCTGGTTTAACCCCTAATTTTTGTAAATAACGGGCAATCTGATTGGCTTTTTGATTTAACTGTTCATAGGTGAGGGATTGTTCTCCATCGATGACCGCTATAACATCAGGTGTTTTAACAACCTGTTCTTCAAATAACTGATGAATACAGTAATGATCAGGATAAGACGTTTGAGTTTGATTCCATTCTACTAATAATTGTTGTTCTTCCGATTCAGTCAGTAACGGTAATTTCCCGACGGTTTGCTGAGGATTGGCTACAATTCCTTTTAATAAAGTTTGGAAATGACCCACCATGCGGGTAATTCTTTCGGCGGTAAATAGGTCGCTATCATATTCCCAAAAACCTTCTAAATAAGCTCCTTTTTCCGTTTCAATTTCCTCTAAAACTAAGCTGAGATCAAATTTAATTCTCTGGTTTTCAATGGCTAGATATTGAGCTTTTAAATTGGGTAATTCTAAAGCATTGAGGGGGGCATTTTGCAGCGCAAACATTACCTGAAATAAGGGATTATAACTTAAACTTCGTTCGATTTCTAACCCATCAACCACTTGCTCAAAGGGGACATCTTGATTAGCATACGCTTCTAAAACAACATTGCGAGCTTGCTGTAATAATCCCGAAAAAGTCGGATTTCCTTCTAGGGAATTCCGCAGCACTAAAGTATTGACAAAAAAACCAATCAAAGGTTCAATTTCTTGTCGGTTTCGGTTGGCGGTGGGTGTCCCGATTAAAATATCATCTTGACCACTATAACGAAAGAGTAAAGTGTTTAAAGCAGCCAGTAATGTCATAAATAAAGTCACCCCCGACTTTTGGCTCAAAAGTTTCAGTTTTTCTGTGAGTTCTGAGTCAATTTGAAACGAGATACTATGACCTCGAAAATTGGGAGTAGCTGGACGGGGTTTATCGGTTGGAAGTTCTAATAAAGGAGGAGCAGCCGTTAATTGTTTTTTCCAATAATTTAACTGATTTTCTAAGATTTCACCTTGTAACCATTGTCTTTGCCATACCGCAAAATCCGCATATTGTATGGCTAATTCGGGTAAATCTACGGTTGAATTGGATAAAAGTGCTTGATAAAATTTAGATAATTCTTTAAATAAAATGCCCTTTGACCAACCATCGATAATAATATGATGGAAAACGTTGACTAAAATATAATTTTCATATCCCAGATCAAACAGAGTACATCGTAATAGGGGAGATTGGGTTAAATCAAAGGGTTTTTGTAGTTCTTCAATAATCTGTTTATCAATTTGATCTTGGGAAATATCTTTTAAATTAATAACTAATAATTTAATCTTTAGAGATGGAGCAATTTTTTGAATAGGTTTTCCTTCAACCACTGGAAAGGTTGTCCGTAAGCTCTCATGGCGTTGAATAATAGCATTAATCGTTTGCTCTAAAATATCAATGTTTAAGCGTCCCGTTAAACGGATGGTTAGAGCTTCATTATAAGCCGAATTTTGCTGATCCATCTGATAGAGAAACCACATTCTCTGTTGAGCAAAAGATAGGGGTAAATCTTCAGTTCGGGCAACGCTATTAATTACGGATTCAAGGGGTTTAGATGGTGTTGTTGCACTTCTTAAAAAAGTGAGAATTTCTGGTTTTCTTGTCCCGATTTCTTGCTTAATTTCTGGTGTCATTGCTCCTTGGGGAGCTTGATATTTTAACTTTTCTTCCTCAAGCCAAAGCTTGATGTCTAAACTATTTAAGTAAGATAAAAATTCTGCGACTTTCATCAATAGTATCCTTTTCCTTAATTAATGTTCTGGTATTTTTGGAATGGGGGTGATATTTGGCTGAGTACAGTAGCTCAAGCTAGAGCTACTGTTAGAGATATAATCAACTTGATTCGTCTATTTTTATCGGTTTATTGCCTCTAAATATTGTTTTTTAATGCTGTGTAAATTACGAGGTTCGCTCTTAGGCGAAAACAGCCCATCAGTCTCCCATTTACTGGCATCCAAACTAATTGCCCAAGCATTTAACCAGGGGTGTTCGTTAATTTTAGGTAACAGTTCGGGTCTGGTATCCTCTAAGGCAATTTGAAAAATGACTTGAGCAAATTCTTCTAATAATTTTAAGCTGGCTCGATAAGCTTCTATGATTTCAGCTTCGGTTTTATTAGATTGTAAATTCCTGGTTCGCAGTTCATTTACAAAGGGGATTGCTAAGTAATCAATAAATTCAAAGCTAACCCGACCCAGGGATTGATTTGCCCAATCTCGGAATAGTTGTTGTATTCGATAGGAAAGAGGGAAAAATTCTGCATTAATCTGTTGAACTTTCATCTTAAGTTCCGGGTCAAGGAAGATGGAATTAAACATCATTAAGCAACCGAATGTCCATCCAGCTAAGGTATCCCAGATGACTTTTGTAGCCATCGCTGTCCCATTTTTAAGACAGTTATAGGAATTTTGAATATTAAAGGCTAACCCATCGTGATAGGTTAAATAAAAGTGATTCGCATCGTCAACTCTTTCGGGAGTTAGTTGACCTTTAAGGTCAAGTTCAATCATTTGAGTGGTTAAAGAATTGCCAAAACCAATACTATCTGAACCGGGGGAATAAAACGGATCAGGAAATAGGCCTGCTTCACCGACACAAGCCCAACGATTAAAGGAAAAGACTTGTTTCGAGGAGTAGCTATATTTCGGCATCTTTCTAAAGTCTTCTGGGGATTTACCTTCTAAATGAGCCGCTAAAACGGGTTCATTTTCCCTTAACCACTGAAAGGCTAACTCATAGTTATGATAATTTTTTAACGGGTGAATATCTTGACGAGCCACAATGCCAATACTGGTATAACCCGTAGATAAAGGAATTAACCAAACCCAGTATCCTTCACCGCATAAATGATTTGTAGAATAATAACGGTTGTTATTAGGAACACGCCGATGCCATTTTTCTTCACTGGCTGGCACAAAATTGCTGACATCAAAACGACCCTCAACTCGGAACCAAACCGCACTGTAATTATTATGATTAGGTTTCGCTAAACCGAGTTTCTTCTGTATAAATCGACGACGACCCATCGCATCGACAACCCATCGGGATTTAATACAATGAGTTTTTTGATTCGCTCCACTGCCTTGAGTATAAATAATTTTATGCTGTTGCTGTAGCCCTTCAGCAAACTCGATGTCTTTAACCGAACAATTTTCTTTAAGGTCAATTCCTGCTTCAATATTAAATTGGCGTAAATCATTTTCTAATTTACCCCGATCAATTTGATAAGATTTAGGAGCATGAAACTCTGATAATCCCAGTTCAGGTCTTTTATGAAATTCAGTTTCTTGAGGTTTGAAAAAATAACGTAATCCCAGTTTAGATAAATGTTGATTGTTAAAATAATCGGTTAACTGCAGCGTATTTGCTAAATAAAAAGCCCCAACTTCAACGGTTGATTCTCCCACTTTAAAACCAGCTTCCGGTAAAGGACGAGCCATTTTATCAAGAACAACAACAGAAAGATTAGGTTGTTTAAGTTTTAACTGTCTCCCTAAGGTTAAACCCGCTAATCCACCGCCACAAATTGCCACATCATAGTCTGTTTCCGAACTAAAATTGTCAGCTTGTTCACGCAATAAAACGATGAGTTCTTCTTTATGCTCTTTCAATTGTTCGAGTAAATCGGGAGTCATAACACCTTGAGGAGAACGATAGCGCAGCTTATCCCCTTCCATCCAAATTGTCACACCTAAATGATTCAGATCCGATAAAAATTCAACTGTTTTCATAAATTTAAGTCCCTCAAAGACTAAATACTATAGACCAAACAAAAATTATCAATGGCGGGGAGTCGGTGGTTATTGTTAAAGTCAGTTGCTATGGGAGCAACCGCTTACATACTCCACAAAAAGACTGTTTTAAACCGAAACTATTTATAGCATATTCTGGATGATAAATTTTAGTGATGGATACAATTTTTTACATTTTTTTCCAAAATGGATCTGAAAAGCTTAAATTTTAGTTAAGCTATTTTCATAATTCTCCTTCTTCATAATTTTCTGAGGCTGTTGTCATAACTTTACCACTTTTGGATACACTTTGACTATTGTTGGCTACATTAAGCACCTCAATCGTTTGAGTTAAACTGGCAACGGTGGGGTATTCTAATAAACTGTGCAAAGACAATTCTACCGAGAAAACATCGCGTAAACGAGAGATGACTTGACTAGCCAGCAAGGAATGTCCTCCTAGTTCAAAGAAATTGTCATGAATTCCAATTTGAGATAGATTTAACACCTTTTGCCAAATCTTAGCAACTTGACGTTCAGCTTCCGTTCTGGGTGCTATCAATTCGTTATTTTCTTTGCCTTGGAGTTCCTTGAGTAATTGCCGCTTATCAATGTCTCCATTATCCTTAATAGGCAGAGATTGTCGCAGAACTAGGGGACATTGATAGGACGTTCCCAATCGATCTTTTAGACTAACATGATTAGGTAGATTGACCGATTGAACTGTAGATTTACGGGTGTAATAAGCCGTTAACTTTTGGCATCCTTCAGACCTAGATGTGAAACGATTAATCTTGCTATTACTCCCATCTAAACCGATCATTAATTGTCTTTGGTTGTGATATAAACTGGTTAGAAATGAGTCTAAACCTTGCCGTACTGTCATATCATAATACCCTTGAGATCGAGTTATGTATTGCATCTGATAACCTTGGCTAATCCCGGTTTCTTGCCAAGTTGTCCAACTGTAACAATAACTGGGGAACAAATTCTTAGATTTTTGATAGCTGTTCAAAGACTCAAGGAAACTATTAGCCGCCGCATAGGAACCCAAAGCCGCTCCTCCAAAAAAACTAGCCAAGGAAGAAAAACTAATAAAAATTCCCTGAGATTCTTTGAGAAGTTGATGTAAAACCCAAGTTCCTATTACTTTAGGACGAAGAATTGTCGATAAACCCTCTTGAGTTTCGTCCAGAAGTAAACAATCTTTGTAAATTCCAGCCAGATGAATCACCCCATTAAGTTCTCCTTGCCATTGTTTTTTCACCTGTTCTACAGCCTGTTTAACTTGAGGGAAATTAGCCACATCTACCGCTTGATAAATTACCTGTCCCCCAAGATTTTCTAAAGCTTGGAGATTTTTTATTTTTAAGGATAATTGATCTTCGGTTTTGAGGTACTCACTCCAAAGGTGTTTTTCTGGTAAAGGTGTTTTTCCAATTAACAGTAAACGAGCTTGATAATTTTTGAGCAAATACTGAGCAATTTGTCTGCCAATCCCTCCTAGTCCTCCGGTAATCAGATAAATTCCCCCTGATTTAAAGGGTAATTCCTGTTGGCTGTGTTGAAGTAAATTGACTTTTTCCAAACCTGCGATTAAACGTTTCCCGTTGCGATAGGCAATTTCTCTTTCCTTGGATAAAACGGATAGTTCTTGCAGCAGATAACTGACATTAATTTCGGTTTGATCCAGGGGTAAATCAACATGACGAGTATTTAACCAAGGAAGTTCTTGAGCTAGGGTTTTGATCAGTCCTAAAACTGGAGATTTTTCATAGGCAATTTCATCGGTTTCTATGACAAATTGACTATAACTAGAAACAAATAGCAATTGAATTTTTGAGTTAAAATCATGAGTTTTAGCTAAGGCTTGAACTAGGAATAATAAATCATAAGTCCCTTTTTCTTGTGCTTTTTCTAACTGTTCAATTGTTGAAATTTCTCCCTGATAGTCTTGATAAGTACCCAGATGAATAATATTGCCAAGGATAATTTTTTGCTCGGATAAAGATGCCATTAACTGTTGATAATGATTGGCTGTCCCTGGTCTGAGGGTATAGCAATTTTGACTGATTTGAGAAAATTCTTCCGCTGCTAAAACCGTGATACAGGGTAAGTTTTGACCTTGGATTTTTTCTGCTAAAGATGCTCCTAAACCCAAGGAATCGAGAAAAATTAAACTACAATACTTGGAAAGTTCGGTTTTTAAGTTAACTGGAGATCGAGGTTTCCAAACTTTCTGGTAAAACCAATCAGGAATGGTTTGATCGTTTTCTAATAAAATATCTATTTCTTTTAAAATAGAATTAAATTCTCCGTTCGCAAACCGTTTTGTTAATTGCGATCGCTGGATTTTACCGATGGAAGTTTTAGGAATTTCAGTTTTATTTAAGGGGATTAAATATTCAGGATTAACGCCAAAACTGTTAATTACTTTTCGTCTAATCTTTTTCAGAAGTTCCGCTAGATGCTGGTGGTCAAAGGTTTCTACACTAAAAAATAAAGCTAATTGATCGGTACTATTACTAGGATCATAAACAGCACAAGCGGCGGTGTAGGACACTTCTACTTCTTCAATAGTTTCCACTACAGTTTCAATTTCATGGCTATAATAATTCACTCCATTAATAATAATGGTTTCTTTACTTCTTCCAGTAATGACTAAATGACCGTTACTAATAAATGCTAAATCTCCTGTCTTAAACCAGCCATCTTTTAAGAAAGCGTCTTGATTCGCTTCTGGGTTTTTATAATACCCCGGTGAAACTGCATCTCCTTTAACTTGTAAATGACCAATGGTTTCTTCTGGTAATAGGGAATTATCAGTATTAACAATTCTAATCGATATACCCGGAATGGGTAATCCTAAATCCGTAAAGGTTGCACCATTGGGATGTTCAGGATGGACTCGTTTTAAGGAAGAATTCAAGGAGGATTTATCAACCGTGTGAAAGAGTAATGGCTGTTGTTCTGTAGGCTGATAATAGGTAATCCCTGAACCCATTTCTGCCATCCCAAAAGCAGGACGCATCGCCGTTTTTTTCAGATTATATTGAAGATGAAGGGTGTTAATAAATTCTCCAACTGCTTGACCAGAAACGGCTTCACCCGCTGCCAAAAAGAATTTGACACAATCTAAATTCCAATTTTGATCCGGTTCTTTTTTTAAAGCTTCATTGATCAAATTATAGGCAAAATTAGGAGCCCAACTATGGCTAATTCGATATTGATCAATTAAATCTAACCAATTCAAAGGACGACCTAATATATATTCAGTTTGAACATAAACCATTTGGCATCCTAACTCGACACAGCGAATATTCCAGTCTGAAATACTTCCAATATGATCAAAAGGAAGCCAATTAAGAATAATATCGTCGTTTTGATGTTCACAAATTATGTTTGTTCCTCGCGCACGAGAGATGACATTTTTATGGGTTAATGAGATACATTTCGGTATTCCTGTACTGCCTGATGTGAGATTAAAGAACGCGATATCATCCGGTTGACCAATAGGAGGCTGATGGGGAGAATGAGTTTTTAATTCTTCAATAAAACTCAAGCTTAAGGGTTGATTAGGCAACCATTGTTCTAAATATTTTATCTCTTGCTGACGGGATTGATTTGTGATAATAATAGGTTCATCTAACAACTGCCAAACTTGAGATATTTTATGAATTTCATTATTAAAATCTTTATAGCTGGGTGGCACTGAAATAATAACAGGAATAAATCCCCCTAAAAGACACCCCCAAAATGCGGAAATAATATCATAGTTTTCCGATAGCTGAAGAATCACTTTATCTTGAGCTTGTAAACCCTGCTTTTGTAATCCGGCTTGTATTTGTTGAGCGTCTTCCCATAATTGTTGATAAGATTGAAAAACTTCTGATCCATTAGATTGAATATAAATAATCCCTTTATTTGAATGATTTTCAGCAGCTTTTTGGAGTATTTCTGCCAAGGTTTTAGGCTGAAGTTCAGATTCTTCTAAAAGCTGTCCGTGACTGATTCTAGCTTGAGTGTTAGAAGTGTGAATCCTCATATGAATCGGGGTTTGAGATTCTTGATTATCATTTCTTTTCTCTAGTTTTAAGGGCAATAAGTCCGATAGATGTAGGGGTAAAATTTTGATTTTTTTGGAAGTCATGACAGCGGCAACTTGATCAATATCTGACAAAGAGCGTAGTTTTTCTTCTGTTTCCTGAACTTGATGATCATCGATAATTTCAATATTCTTTAATGCAGTTTCATCGACATCACCGCTATCGGTTAAGGGTAAACTGGAAATCTGCACATAGATATTAGGTAGAAGATTGTCCGGTAACTGAGACTGTAAATCGGAGGACAATTGTTCAGAATTCCAAGCTCCAGAGGAAACGATATAGGCGACTAATTCATCCTCTCGTACCATAAAATAGCAATCTTCAATTAAGGGATTTGATAAAAATACTTCTGCTAATTTCTGACAATTTAATTGTGGATTTTTGTGTTCTGTCCTCATACCTAAAATCCTCGGTTCTGTGTACATCTTGCTAATTCAAGTCTGAATTTCATCTGACAGGGGGACAAGAAGGCTGAAATCCATATATCATAAGCTTTCCATGATTTTAGCTCGAAAAAGTTCGCCGCGCCATCTCTCACTTATTAATAATAATTCCTAGTAAGCTCGCTCCTATCCCTAATTCTTTCGTTAGCTTTTTGCCTAGAATTGCTAGATCTATTTCTAGCGAGAGAAGCCAGAAGCCTTTGTTGGCAAATTTTCTAGCTCGCTTGTCCCCCTGTCAGGAATTGCATCACTGTCTGGGCTATCACAGAATACCTCATTCTGGATAGGATAGTCAAGACATTTTCGAGGAGGATGGTTAATTAAGTTTACGGCTCTTTCTATTTCCTCTGCCCTAAGGATTTTAAAATTCATTCCCTTCTACCACCGACTCAGTTACTTTTTTAAAGGGTTGTTTTCAGTTTTTTCGGCGAGTCTCACCCTCAGCTTGTGCTGTACCTTTGTAGATAGCATCCGAGGGAACTTTGATTCCTTCTTAATACTTGCTCCGGTCGTGCTTTGATCACATCCGAGCAAGACGGCTATTTGTCTTTGAGATAAATTTCCCTCTTGACTAAGTTGGTAGAGCAAGTTTCTTTGTTCTATGTTAAGATGTTGAGGGCTTCGTTTTTGGGTCTGATTTGTTGTTGTTAAAGATCGGAATATACCTGATGAGCTTTTCCTAGTCAGGCCTCTAGGCTGATGCGTTTCCTTTTTGAATTGGCGTTTTTGTTGGTAACGAAGCTGATAAGCGGTAGGGTGAATAAAAAATGACAGAACAAGCTTGGTGGGTACAAAAATGGCTGGAACTACTCGATTCCTATCGCTTTAAAAAACGCTTGGAACGAGCTAGACTGTACGCCAGAGAAGGCAATGTTTTAAGTATTGACTTTGAAGACTCGCAAGTTATTGCCAGAGTACAAGGCAGTGAACCAGAGCCTTATATAGTGGACTTATCCCTAGTCGCTTTTAGTGATGAAGAATGGGATTATATTATTAAGCTTCTCTCCAAAAAGGCCATTTATTCCGCTCAATTGCTCACGGGACAAATGCCCGATCATATCGAGCGTGTTTTTATCGATAGTGGGGTGAATTTATTTCCCTTTTCCCTAGCTGATATTCGCTCTCGTTGCACCTGTCCCGATCAAGCCAACCCCTGCAAACATATAGGAGCAGTATACTATCAATTGGGTGATCGTTTTATTGTCGATCCCTTCCTGCTTTTGCAACTGCGCGGCCGAAGCAAAAGCCAAATTCTGGAAGCTTTACGGGAAAAACGCTCCTATTCCTCTGATAATCAACCTTTAGCAGTCAGTGAACCCCCCACAGTAGTCGAAAAAACTGCCCCCGAAAGTGCTATCGATCGCTTTTGGCAGTACGATGAGGAGCTAGATCCCTCCCTCGTTGTGATTACGCCGGGGAATGAAAATCAAACCATTCTCGACATTTTAGGCAATTTTCCCCTCGCTGCCCCCGAATCAGATGCCATAGAACAATTTTTAAAACCAATTTACCGGCAAATTCCCCAAGAAGCGATGGCGATTGCTTTACAGTAGGGGAATTTGAGGTATAAGTAGCTGGTTATAATTAAATTAAAAATGGATTTTAGGTTCGATCCTCCCTGCCCCCCTTGATAAGGTAGGGTTGATTCAAGGTAGGGTTGATTCAAGGTAGGGTTGATTCAAGGTAGGGTTGATTCATGAATCAACCCTACCCTTGATAAGGGTGGTGTCTGATAATTTTTAACGCCTACCTAGGGTCTGCTGAAAAAGTTTTTCCTGGGGGTAGGAGTCAGTAGCCGGTCGTCAGGAGCCGGTCGTTTCAGGCTTTGTTGCCCTTGTTTTTTGTACCAAGCGATGTACTACAAGAAGGATAATGCAAGGTTTTTGAAAGT
>NZ_JAPZQJ010000079.1:0-12934 GCF_027530405.1 Microcystis sp. LE19-41.2A
CACCCCCCTTATCAAGGGGGGATTAAGGGGGGATCGGCACCCCCCTTATCAAGGGGGGATTAAGGGGGGATCGGCACCCCCCTTATCAAGGGGGGATTAAGGGGGGATCGAAGCTAAAATCCATTTTTAATTTAATTATAACCAGCTACTTAGGAGAATAAATAAAAGCAATCTCCTGACGACCGGCCACTAACTCCTAACCCCAGGAAAAACTTTTTCAGTAAACCCTAACTAGCAATTGATTGCGATTGCGATCAGAGAAATCGAGAGTCAGAAGTTAAATCTTGGGGCCAAATAGCTTCTAAATCTAACTCCCCACTCTCGATTTTAGGGATTATTTATGCTTCGTAGGGAGTGACACCAGAGAACTTAATTGTCGCCGGTTCCGGGTTTTTGCCGATATTGCGGTCTTTTTTGCCGAAAAATTCACGACCAGCGTTAACTTTTTCGGGGAAGACACCATCAGCAGGGTGGAGATACTGCACTTCACCACTGGGGTAAATCCGATAGATTTTGTAATCTTCGATTTTGGGCTTAAATTTCGTCCGGAATTGGGTACCAAGAGCGAGCGCCTGTTCTTTGCGGGCCAAATAGAGGAGATTTTCGCCTTCGTTCATGATAGCGGCGCCACCGGTGGGCATTTCAAAGACTTGTTCTTTGCTGCTTGTCCAGGTGATGGCGTACTTTTCTTCCAGATCGGCTTTGGCGAGTAAACCGCCCGTGCTGCCACCGAACTTAGGAGCTTTTCCAGAAAGTTCTGTCATAGGATTTTGTTCTCTCTACAAAAATAAAGAAAAGGGGTTTTAGGGAATCCTATCACTGACACCCCCCCTCTCTAGTAGTCTTGTCAAGAACTGTAACATTATTTTGTACTAGACTATAGAACTAGGATTTACCGAAAAAGTTTTTCCTCGCGGCAGGGTGTGGGGTGTGGGGTGTGGGGTGTGGGGAGAATAAATAAAATAATCTCCTGTCTCCTGTCTCCTGTCTCCTAACCCCACCAACAAACTTTTTGCCGCAAACCCTAAATAGAACTAAGCGGCTGGCCGATCGCCAACTTGTCTAGGAATCGGCCACCACTTTAATCGATCGCCCGTCGGGAAATTTGCCAACTTAAAAAAATTACCGGAATTAATCCCACTAGGACAATGGCCAGGGCTGGTGCCGCCGCTTCCACTAAACGTTCATCACTGGCGTATTGATAAACGCGCACCGCTAGGGTATCAAAATTAAAAGGTCTTAACACCAAAGTAGCGGGTAATTCCTTCATCACATCGACAAAAACTAACATAGCCGCCGTCAATAATCCCCCCGACAAAAGAGGAATATGCACTTTAATTAAAGTGGCACCGGTGCCATAGCCAAGGCTGCGGGAAGCATCATCTAAACTAGGTTTAATTTTACTTAAGCTCGATTCTAACGTGGAAAAAGCTACGGCTAAAAACCGGACAATATAGGCAAAAATCAGACAGAAAATCGTGCCGCTCAGAATTAAATTGATATTTAATCCTTGATTGAAAAAGTTATCTAATTTACCGAGAGGAATTAAAACCCCCACGGCGATAACTATGCCGGGGATAGCATAACCAGCAGCCGCAATCCGCACAGAACTCTTAAGAGTTTTATTCGGATTAAGTCTTTCCCCGTAGGCGAGAATTAAAGCTAAAACTACCGCAATAATTGCGCTTAAACTGGCCAGAAAAAAACTGTTTCCCGATAAACTAAAAAAGTCATTATTAAAAGTTTCTTGGGCATGATTAAAGGCTAGATAAGCTAGATAGAAAGCAGGGGCAATAAACCCCAGAAATACCGGCACAAAACAGGAGATAATTGCCAAAAAACTGCGAATAAATCCCAGTTTGTACTTAGTCGGTGACTGGAAACGATTGGTCATTTCATAGTAACGAGCTTGACGACGGGAGGATTGTTCAAGGAAAACTAAAACGAGGATAAATACCATTAAAACTGTGGATAACTGTCCCGCTGCTATGCGATCGCCCATACCGAACCAAGTATTATAAATCCCCGTGGTAAAAGCATTAATACCGAAATACTGCACCGTACCAAAATCGTTCAGAGTTTCCATTAAAGCTAGGGCTAATCCTGCCATAATTGCCGGTCTTGTTAGGGGTAAAGCGACGGTAAAAAAACTGCGCCAAGGATTACATCCCAAGGAGCGACTTGCCTCCACCGTGCAGACAGATTGCTCTAAAAAACCGACCCTTGCTAACAGATAAACGTAGGGATAAAGCACCAGTATTAACATCAGAATCCCCCCCCAAAGAGAACGGATATTAGGAAACCAATAATCCTCGACACTATTCCAACCGAAAACACTTCTTAAGAACGTCTGCACCGGACCAAAATAGTCCATCATATTGGTATAAGTATAGGCCAAGAGATAGGCAGGAGCGGCAAGGGGTAGTAATAATAACCATTGAAATTGTTGACAACCGGGAAATTGACACATCGTTGTTAACCAAGCTGTGCCGACACCGATGATTAAAACGCCGCTGCCCACCCCGCACATTAACCAAAAAGAATTAACTAGATAATCCCAGAGAACAGTTTCGATCAGATGTTGCCAGACTTGACTGGAATTAGTTAATAAACTACTGGCAACCGATAAAATTGGCAGGGAAACAAGCAGGGCAATTAGTAAAACCGCAATTGTCCATCCCTGTCTAAAAAAAGAGCGAGATTCTTTCAGCAAAAACATTTTTAATAAGATTGTTAAAGCAATTTTTAGAGAACGGTCTAGTTATGCCTTCTTCGCTTGTGAGGTCAACTTACAGCCAGCAGTTCATTAAGCTTGTTTTTCAGATTTGGCGATGTCATCAGCGGGTTGTAAACTTCTCCTGCGTAAGGTTGCCAAACATAACTAGGGCTAAAGGAGCGAAATACTGGCAATATTCCTAGCTCGCCTGCAAGTGGTTTCGCTAAAACCAGTCCTGGGATAGATAGATTGGATGATTCTTCGATAAGCTCAGTGTATGTTCTAAATTCATCGACTTCAACACCAACCAGTGCATAACGGAAGGTGGGGGCAAATCGTAGGGACTGATAGAGTAAAATACCTAACTCTGTCATTGAATAGGCACTTTCAGGGCTGTCTATTCCCACTTCGCTAAGATTATTTGGTGAAACGCGACACCACCAATTTTCTTCTATGTCTTGGAATGTGTCTGTGCGACATTGGCACTGGCGACCATTTGACAGCAACAATGACATTCCCTGAAAATGTTGAGCAAATTTATCGGCCTTGCTCTCATCAGAACCACATTCTGCGGATAAACTAAATATCCATGCCATTTTCATAGACTCCTATTGTGTGTATGCCACTAATCCACCTTTTCCCAATATTTTTGGGTCTTTGCCAATGCCGCTTCGTACCTTTCTAGAGCCATTGTAACTCTTGGCATGATGCTAACGTGGGTTGGGCTATCTTGGACAGCCTGTAAATCTCCTGTAATAATGCTGTCATCAATCTGCCACAAAGGAGCTTTGCCCATGCCGCCAAATTTTGGCTGTAACTGCTCACTTTTCACTCCTCACCCCCTCACGAACCAAAAAGCCTGTAAACTTGATTTTATAAGGTGGATTTGCTATTATTTGGCTCTTGCAAGCGATGCAAGCACTCCTGAACTGATAACACAGGTACCGATGAATTCAAAAACCCTTGATTATCTCGGGTCAAGATAGCATCAAGTCCTTGAGCTACAGCACAAGCAACCTGAATCCCATCCTCATAATCAGCCAAACCTGAACTAAACGCTACCTCTAGAACCTCCCGGTTTACAGGGCAGATTTCCATTGCTGTCAATGTCTCTGAAACTGCTTGCCGTGCTTGCTCAATACTGCGCGTGTGTCTTCGAGCAATGTAAAAAATGTCCGTGAGGGTTGTGGCTGTGACATACCCGACGATCTGACCGGAATCGATCGCCTGAAATAGTCGTTCTGCATCTTGGAAAAATAGCTCTCTCTGCAATAGAAAATCTAGGAGAACATTAGTATCAATTAAAACTCTCACTAAAGGTATTTCTCCAGCCGACGCTCTTCCAACATGGCAGCTACTTCTTGGTCGGTTGGTGCAAGTTGGTCTGTTTTGAGTAAGCCACGCATCCGTTGAATTGCACCAGCACGATCAGGTCTAGCAATTGGGGTACTCTGCAAGGACTCAATAATGGCGCTAACCAGCGCAAGTCGCTCGCTCGGTGATAGCTTAACCGCTTCTTCCTTTAGGTCTTGTAGTAACATAGACATTCCTTGGGGCTGAATATTCTGGAATTTCTTAAAAATAATTATAACCCTGATTTATGATCAGGGCTGTAGGGCGAGTTAGCAACAACGTAACCCGGGGAATATCAGGAAATTGATGGTGCGTTACACGAGAAAAAATTAGTTAATCAATAGGACTAGGTCATTGGCTCCTAAAAATTAGGATTTCTCTAACAGTTTGCGGTAGTCAAACACGCGAATGAGCGTCCCTTTTTTGGGTAAATCGGCGGCACGAATCCGTAATTTATTGTCCTCGATCAAACGGATATTTTTATCCTTGACTAACTTGAGAAACTCATCTACAGACACCAATTCACAGGCATTTTTATCGGCGGCACTGGTAAAGTATTGAGTTGGTATAGCAATTCGCGGTTGTAAAACTTCGATCGCCTGTTTTGCTTCTTGGGGATTATAATTTTTTGGACCACCTCCCACGGGAATAAAAGCTAAATCCGGCGAACCTAGGAGAATTCTTTGTTCTAATTCGATTGGGGCCGCTGCCCCCCCTAAATGGACAATACTAATCCCCGCTTGGGTCCAACGCCAGGCCACATTCATACCGAAACGTTGCCCACCCATGCGATCGTGGGCGATACTAATACCCTGTAGTTTTAATTTACCCAGATCGTAGGCCCCCGGCTCAAACAAAATTTTCGGATTACCGGGTAAACCCTCGGCCGCCCCTTCATCCCACAGTTGACTACTAATTAAAACGATATCTGCTTCTACTTTTGGCAAAGGAAAACCCGCCGTACAACCAATTGCCCGGAAAGGATTAACTAGGACTCTTTGCCCTCCTCCGGTGAATAAAAAGCAACTATGACCCAACCATTGAACTAAGAGGGAATTATCGGGTTTTTGGGGGGAAGTGGGGTTAGTGGGTTTCGGTTTAGTTTCCGCTAAAACTGAGCTTACTGCCACGGTTAAGAAACTTGCCCCCGCCGATAAGATAAAATCTCGCCTTTTCATAAATGTAGATGCAGAATTAATCAATTGAAGGTTAATTTCAGGGGTTGGGGATTAGCAAACACTAGAGGGATCGCAGAAAGTTTCTTAAAAGTTCCTTGCCAGCAGTGGTTAAAATACTTTCGGGATGAAATTGTACTCCTTGAATGTGGGGGTAATCCCGATGACGGACTCCCATGACCGTGCCATCTTCTACCCAGGCCGTGATCTCTAAATTATCCGGCATGGTGGAGCGCTCGATCACTAAACTATGGTAACGGGTGGCAGTAAAAGGATTTTCTAAGCCTTGAAATACCCCTTCATTGTTGTGATAGATTGGGGAAGTTTTGCCGTGCATCAAGACTGGGGCCCAGACCACATCCCCTCCGAATACCTGACCGATACTTTGATGACCGAGACAGACCCCCAAAATTGGCAAACGGGGGCCAAATTTGGCGATTAATTCCAGAGATATGCCCGCATCGACTGGACGACCAGGACCGGGGGAAATGACAATCCCATCCGGCCGCATTTGTTCGATTGTGGCCAAGTCGATTTTATCATTACGATAGACCTCGATCGGCACAGCGATCGGGAACTCGGAGGCTAATTCTCCCAAATACTGGACTAAATTGTAGGTAAAACTATCATAGTTATCGATGACGATTATCAAGAGTCCCTCTCCTTTCTTTAGCCTCGCTCAGTATTTTTATTCTACACCCCGGCTGTCTCGATCGAGATAGCCGGGGTGTAGGGGGTAGGCTATTTTTGAGCAGTCAGCTAGAATCTGCCCGGAATTGCTAATTAGGGTTTGCGGCAAAAAGTTTTTTGTGGGGACAGGGTGTGGGGTGTGGGGTGTGGGGTGTGGGGTTTTGAGGGGGTCAATTACCTAACTTTCAGGGAAAAAGTCCAGGGATTTTCCCCCCGATCACTCCCAGATCTGGTACTTTTTGATTGATAAAAAGTCTAAAATTATTACCCAACAAGGTTTTTAGATTTATTCAGCAAACCCTAATCACAGCCTAAACTATCTCTGGTGGCCACTCCCGTGACTGGATTAATGCCATCGGCCCGTTCACACATTAACTTGACCTGATAGTTATCAATCACCGCGTTAGTGAAATCGGCCCCGGTAATAATTGTGTCATAAAAACGGCTGCGAGTAGCGATCGCATCGGTAAAAATAGTATTAGTTAAATCGGCAAAATCGAGGGTAACTCTATCTACCAAAGAGGCGGTTAAATCGGCCCCTTTTAAGTTAGCTTTTAAGAGGACAGCCTCGGTGAGAATGCTATAGGATAAATCGGCACCTTCTAGGTTAACTCCCCGCATCGCGGCAGCTGCGAAAACTCCTCCGCGCAAATCCTGATGGGAAAAATCCCGATCTTGCAGCTGGGCAAAACTATAGTTAATCGTTTTATCTTGGGCCAAAGCCACCGGACGGGCCGCGAAAAGTAGCCAAAGAATCGCCAGCAAAATAATTAAAACCAGACTGAAAAAATTTTTCAACATTGTTACTGTTGAGCGTCAAAAAACTGGGACACATCATCACCCACCCGAATAGTTAGGTCTGAGTCTAAAGCACCAGTGGAGGATGATTCTACTTTACCGATTCCCAATTGATTTTTCAAGAGGTTAGCGGACTGAACATCACCTTTTTGGGCAATAATTGCGGTGGTTTCTAGCTTTTGGGAGGAGTCATCGCTAATATAAACATTTGTGTAGCCCTGTTTGGCCAGATAATTGCGAGTACGACGGGCTAAACCTTTGGTATGGGTGGCATTTTGAATGGCAATCCGCAGACTATAAACGGAGGTTTCTCCCCCCCCATAGTTATCGGTAAAATTATTAGCCACAATGGTTCTAATTTCGCGACGGTTCAAAATCCAATAACTGCGACCATCGTATTCCTCGAGGTTGTTAAACCGGCCGGGGAGTAGGATCATTCTTAAGTCATCCTGTTTAATTTCCCGTCCAAAATTAGCGATAGCCAGCATTTCCTCGACGCTTAAGTTCGTATCGATATATTGTTGTAAAACCTGTACTGCTTTCGGGAGACTGGGGAGAATTGTCGGACTAAAAATCTTTTGTTGGAGTGCTTTTAATAAAATTTGTTGTCTTTGTACGCGACCAATATCGCCGTATTGCGGGTTACGAAAACGGGCAAATTGTTCTGCTTGGTCGCCGTTGAGATTTTGCCAACCCTCTTGTAAATCAATTTCTAATTTTTGGGTGACATCTTTATGATACATTCGTTCGGGTACATAAACTTCTACACCCCCGACTAAATCGACTAATTCCTTGAAGGCATCGGTAGTCACCCGCACATAGCGATCAACGGTGACATCCCCTAAAGTATTACTGACCACTTCTGCCGCTAGAGTCGGTCCACCGTGAACGTTAGCATCGTTGATTTTAGTAAAACCATGGCCGGGGATTCTGACGCGGCTATCGCGAGGGATAGACAACATTCTCACGGTTTTATCGCTAGGATCGAAGCGCACTAGGAGCATGGTATCGCTGCGACCTTTAAATACATCGTCGCTGTTTTTGGCATCTAAAACTCGATCGATGCCCATAACTAAAATATTAACAGGACGAGAAAGCTGCTGATTGATTAAGCTATTCCAAGCTTGATCCTCAAGGATGTCTGTTTGGGTGGGAAAAGATGTTTTTTGGAAGATAGCCCCAATTGGTGCGGGTAAGGGACTAATTAAAGCGACGGCAGCCCCAACAGTGGCGGAAACTAGGGCGGTAAAACTGAGGGTTATTCCCCAAAATAAGCCCTTTTGTAGGGGAGATGCTTTTTTTAAACCGGACATGACTGAACTGACCACCGCGACGGTATTTTCTGAGTTTTGGCTGTATTCTTGCTTTTGAAACCGCCCCGAAACATTGGCCATGGACTAACCTCAACATCTGATTAAAAGCTTACTTTAAGTAGGGAGGAACAATTATTTGTAGGATGGGTTAGCGGTAGCGTAACCCATGCGGGCGTTGGGTTTCATACTTCAACCCAACCTACGTTCATCTTATATTTAATTCCACCCACCCAGGAGGTGACTGTTGATCGATAGAATCTATCTCTAGCCCAAAAGTTCCAGATATTGGCCACTCCCCTCTCGCCGGCTATTGTAACATATTGTTAAGGAAATGGCTATCCTAGACCTGTTGTAAAAATCAAAAATTGTTGTTAGGGTTAGGAGTTGGTGGCCAGTAGCCAGTAGTCAGGAGAATTAAAAACGAATAATAAACGATTAAATGCTCTATTCACCGATTGTATGCCATTTAATCCTTATTTTTGCAGTTTTTGAACCCTGAAAGGTTAATTATGCCATAGGTTTAATAATTTTTCAGGGATTCAGTTCGGTTATAGATTATCTTTATGGCCAAGAATTAAGGCTCTCTTAGGTTTGGTGGGTAAAATGTATTCTAAGATACAGTCCTGCTGGCGAGCGAGTGGAAGGAACCACAGAGACACAGAGGACACAAAGAAAGATTGATCGCTTCTATAGTAAGTTAAACTGCTCACACAAAGAATAAGAGAGCCGAATTAAGAGAGGTGGAAACTTGAAGATGACAGAACGAACTAAGGTTATTCTCCTCGTTGTTATCCCTTTGCTTTTGGCTAGTAATGCAGTTTTTTCTGTCAATAAATTCTGAGCTATTTTTTATGAAAATCATCTCTCTTACCCCATCATTCAACCAGGAATATCTCTGTATAAGAGACTTAAATCTCTACAATTCTCCCAGTTGTCAAGAGTTAGCGACCCAAGCACAACAGGGAAGACAATTAAAATTTATTTCCCTAGAAATTACCGAAAAAGGGCTACAAATTCAGCTAAGAGAAGATAATTATTTAGCTTGGTTATGCGGAGAAGATTTAGATGCAATTGCGGTGGCCACCACAGCTTATCAAAAAATTCCTCTAACTCGTTCCGACATAGAAAAACATATTCCTGAGATTATCACTTTTACTCAGGAAGCAAGGAACCGTACCAATCATTATCTCTGGGGTGGAACCCTTGCACCTAATTACGATTGTTCAGGATTAATCCAGGCTGCTTTTGCCACTTTTGGTATTTGGTTGCCGAGGGATTCCTATCAACAGGAAGCTTTTTGTAAAAAAATAAACCGAGAGGAATTACTACCAGGAGATTTAATTTTCTTTGGTGATAAAAGAGTTAATCATGTGGCTTTATATCTAGGGAATAATCAATATATCCACAGTTCAGGAAAAGAAACAGGTAACAATGGTATCGCTATAAATCTACTTACTGATGATAGGGATAGCGTTAGTCGTCATTATTATCAAAAATTATGGAGTTTCGGTCGAGTTATGCACAATTAATCAGTTATCAGGGAAATGGGGAAATGGGGAAATGGGGAAATGGGGAAATGGGGAAATGGGGAAATTTCAACTAAAACCCCAAAACCCTAAAACCCCAAAACCCTAAAACCCCAAAACCCCAAAACCCCAACCCCTAACTCCTCACTCCTTACTCTCCCCCATAGGTAATCATGTCAGAAAACATCTCCCTAAGCGGTCTGTCAATTCGTCGTCACATAGGAGTATTGATGTTAACTATAGCAGTTATCATCATCGGTCTTTTTTTTCTAAATCGTTTAGAAGTGGACTTGCTTCCTTCTATCACTTATCCCCGCATTAGTTTAAGGATGAATGTACCTGGAGTTTCCCCGGAAGTCATTCTCGAAGAAGTAACTAAACCCCTAGAAGAAGGAATGAGTGCCACCGAGGGAGTAGTGCAAGTTTATTCAGAAACTCGCGAGGGAAGGATGCGAGTAGATTTATTTTTTCAACCGGGGGGAGACTTAAATGTTGCTTTAAATGAAGCTACCGAAAGTTTTAATCGTGTCCGACAAAATTTACCCGATATTATTGAGGAACCGCGCTTAAACAAATTTGAACCCTCTCGTTTACCCGTCTATGAATTCGCTCTCGTTTCTGATACCCTACCCCTAAAAGATTTAAGATTATTTGCCGATGAAGAATTAGGGAGAGAATTAGGATTTGTGGAAGGAGTGGCAGTGGTGGACGTGATTGGGGGAGTTAGAGAAGAAATTCAAGTTAATATTGACCTGCAGCGATTACAATCTTTAGGAGTGGGATTAAATCAGGTTTTAGACACCCTAAAAAGACGCAATCAGGACATCTCTGGGGGCCGACTACAGGGAGAAACCGGGGAACCTTTAACCCGTGCGGTGGGGAAATTTAAAAACGTAGCGGATATCCAAGATTTAGCGCTGACCGATAGTAATAATCCCGAAGAAAAAATCTATCTGCGGGATGTGGCCAGAGTTATCGATGGGACAGAAGAACAAAGAATTTTTGTCACCCTAAATGGAAAAAATGCCGTGAGGGTTAGCGTCCAAAAACAACCGAATGCGAACACGATTGCTGTGGTAGAAGGGGTCAAAAAACGCATTACAGAATTAAAAAAATCCGGGTTAATGACCGGGGGAATACAAGTCGTCCCCACTACTGATGAGTCTGTATTTATCCAAAACGCGGTTAATAACGTGGTTTCCTCGGGACTAGCGGGGACAATTCTAGCAGGACTGACTGTATTCGTCTTTCTCGGTTCCCTGCGACAGACTTTTATCATTACCCTAGCGATTCCTCTTTCTACCCTCGTCGCAATTATCTGTATGAAGTTATTCGGGTTATCGATAAATGTGTTTAGTTTGGGAGGATTGGCCCTAGGGGTGGGTATCGTGGTGGATAATTCCATTGTCATGCTGGAAAATATTGCCCTCAAAGTTAATCAAAACCAAAATAAGCGAGATTTTTTAGAAATTGCCCGTAATAGCAGCCAAGAGGTAGAATCTGCTTTATTGGCCTCCACTGCGACTAATCTCGTCTCTATCCTGCCATTTTTATTACTGGGTGGTTTTATCTCTCTGCTGTTTAACGAGATTATCCTCACTATCAGTTTTGCTGTGGCTGCTTCTCTGTTGTGTGCGTTAACTGTTGTTCCCATGTTGGCCAGTCGTTTGTTAAATATGGGGGTTGACCGTGGTATCCATCGGTTTTGGCTCTTAAAAGTCTTTAGTCAACGTCTAGAAGGTTTAACCATCCTCTACGGTCGTTTTTTAGCTAAAATCATCCACTACAGAATACCTGTTATCCTGCTGGCCTTTTTAATTTTAGGGGGAAGTAGTTTCTATCTCTGGCAATATATCCCCCAGGAAGTCTTTAGTCGTATTCAAACCGGACAGGTGAACGTTTTTGCCCAATTTCCCCCGGGTACCAATTTAAATACTAACCGTCAGGTGATGCGGGAAGTAGAAAAGATTTTATTATCACAACCGGAAACTGAGTATGTTTTTACTACCAGTGGCGGTTCTCTTTTTGGCACAACTACCAATGAAAATATTTTGCGCGCTTCTAGTACGATTAATCTCAAACAAGGCACTAATACAGAAGCATATATCGAACGCATGAGCAAAGCACTAGAGCAATTAAACCTCGTTAACGTGCGTTTGCGTCTCACCCCCGGTCAAGTGCGCGGTATTATTCTTAATAACTCTCCCTCCGTTGGTGCCGATGTGGATGTGATGTTACAGGGACGCGATGGGAAAACTTTAGAGCAAGCTGGTGAAGAAATCCTCAGTATTCTCGATGAAAAAGTCCCTAGTGCGCGTTTTCGTGCCGATGCTGACCCCAGACAACCGGAAATTCAGATTAAACCCGATTGGACCCGCTTAAATAGTTTGGGATTGAGTACCCTGGAAGTGGGACAAACGCTACGGACCGCTATTCAAGGATCGATCCCCACCCAACTGCAACGGGGAGAAAGATTAATCGATATCCGAGTGCAATTGGACCCCAACTCGCGGCAAAAAATTAGTGACATATCACAAATACCTATTTTTGTCAATAGACAAGAAGACTTAAAATTAGCAGATATAGCCCGGATTGAAGCGGGAAAAACCCCCGGAGTCATCCAGAGAATCAATCAGCGTCAAGTTTTTATTATTATCGGCAGTTTAGTCGAAGGGGCGAAATTAAGTGACGCACTCGTGGGGGTACAATCGGTTTTAAATTCCACTCCCTTACCCGATGGTATCAGCATTTTACCCAGTGCTGCCGCCACGTCTAATCAAGAAATTCAGGGTTCTTTGGGTTTATTAGCGGGTTTATCAGTATTTTTAGTCTTTGTGGTCATGGCCGTGCAGTATAACTCACTCATAGACCCTTTGGTGATTATGTTAACCGTTCCTTTAGCCCTAGCGGGGGGAATTTTCGGACTATATTTGACCAAAACCCCGATTAATGCCATTGTCATCGTCGGGGTGGTTTTATTGGTGGGCATTGTGGTTAATAACGGGATTATTATGGTGGAATTGGCGAATCAATTGCGGCAAGAATTCGGTTTTACTCGACTACAAGCTATTTTAAAGGCCGCTCCCCAACGTTTACGACCGATTTTAATGACTACCGTGACCACGGTTTTAGGTTTATTTCCCCTCGCTTTAGGATTAGGAGAGGGGGGAGAATTCCTGCAACCTTTAGGAATTGTCGTTTTTTCGGGTTTGTCTTTAGCAACTCTGTTAACTCTGTTTATTATTCCCTGTTTTTACGTTTTATTCTCTAGAAAATAATCCCCCTGCACAGTGGGAAGTGGGGTGTGGGGTGTGGGGTGTGGGGTGTGGGGTGTGGGGTGTGGGGTGTGGGGTGTGGGGTGTG
>NZ_JAPZQJ010000522.1:0-2420 GCF_027530405.1 Microcystis sp. LE19-41.2A
GTTTATCGGTTCTTCGTTACTTGGTATGGTTCGATAGGGGGGCATAAATCGACTAAATCCTTATCTGGCAAGAGACTTAATTGATTAGTTCGCTCTAGATAAGAAATAATTGACAAAAATCGCTAAATGCCTTTCTATATAAGGGTTACATCCCTTATAACCCCCGTCCATTGCATAACACAAACCGAAGAGCCTGTTTATCGCCGTAACCAAGTGCAAGAATATCTAGTCTGGCGAGTCGAAGATGGAGAATTTGATTGGTTTAGATTAACCAATGAAGAATATATTAAACTTGAACCGAACTCAGAAGGGATAATTTGTTCTCAGATATTCCCTGGACTATGGTTAGATAAAGATGCTTTATTAGCCGGTGATTTAGCCAAGGTTTTAGAGGTTTTGCAATTAGGAATAGCAAGGATCAAAAATGAATCTAGTTAGAGTAATCTAAATTTAACAAAAACTTCACACAAATTCACCCAAAAACTATTGACTCGGCATCAAAGAGTTAGTATAATTGAACTCAATAATAATTAGGTCGGACTTACCATGATGAAAACCAAAACACTAACACCCCGCAATGCTGCTCCTATCCAACGGGAAAATACCGCCCTCAAGTCATGTCAAAACTCTTTTGCTATGATTAGATAGATGAAATTTGAATGGGATGAGCGCAAAAATCAAAGCAACTTTATTAAACATGGATTTGACTTCGCAGACGCTTATCGTATCTTTAACTTGCCAATGGTCGTTGAATTGGATGAGCGGGAGAATTATGGAGAGGTTCGCTTTGTAGCTATTGGTTTACTAGATGGACGAGTCGTTGTTATTGTCTATACTGAACCTGATGATCAAGCAATTCGCATTATATCCTTAAGAAAAGCCTTATCGTATGAAGGAAAATATTATGAGCAATACCTCAAAAACAGATTGGAGTAGAATTGATATGATGAAAGATGAGGATATTGATACTTCTGATATTCCTCCACTATCAGAAGATTTTTGGGTTAACGCACAATTGCGACTACCTAAAGATCTTGTCACTGTAAAAGTCGAAATAGACCCAGAAACTTTTGCTTGGTTTCAATCCCAGGGAGAAACTGCACAAGAACAAATGTCGGTGGCGTTAAAAATTTATGCTCAAGCAAATAAAGCTTTTTGTTCATCTATAACAAAAGCAGGATAAGGAAGCAGGGGAGAGGGGGAGCGGGGGAGTACAGGTTTTTGCTCTTCTGTTGTCTCCCTTTTCCTTGGTTCACCAGTGCTAGAAGATTTAGATTCACAATAGGATACCAAGGAAAATTTTTTTATGAAAACTGTTGACAAAACTCAGTTAAAAGCTAATTTACTAGAATTGTTGAAAATTGTGGAGTTACAAGGAGAAGAAATTTTAGTGACAGAAGGGACTAAACCAGTGGCGAGAATTTCTCCCTATCAAAAAAGTTATTCAACGGCGGAATTGTTTAAGAATATGCGAGGCAAGGTTCAGTATTTTGAAGATTTAACTACCCCAACAACCGAAGAATGGACGGAAGTATAAAAATTGTTCTTGATACTTGCGCCTTAATCTGGTGGAGTTTAGATCCCGACAAACTTTCTCAAAAAGCCAAGGAAGCTTGTGAACAGATGGAACAGCAAAAAAATGGTTTAGTACCATCAACAGCAATCTGGGAAATAGCCATTAAGGTTAACAACCGCAAATTAGATTTAGGAGTGAACATAGATGATTATATTGCAACTCTAAAAAAATCTGATGTTGTTCGGATTATCCCGATCAATGAGGAAATTTGGCTCGACAGTGTTAGGTTAAAATGGGAACATCGAGATCCGGTAGATAGAGTAGTTGTGGCGATCACCCAAAGAGATAAAGCAAATGTTATCACCGCAGATCAAAAAATAGCTAGTTTCTATTCTTCAGTAATTTGGTAAGCAACTAATCAACTAATCTACTCCTAGTGGACTGTTTCAACTAAAATAGGGCAATAGATTTCGGCTTAAAGTCTTAGATTATAGAATTTATAGCATTTTTCTAATACACCAAATTAGCTGAAACAATCCACTATAATGTAATAAATAATCACATTTTACCTCATATAAGTCGAGAGAGCCAAATCATCAATAATCATAGAACAAGGAGATGATTAATCATGAAATATAGCATTTTAATTCAATGGTCTGAAGAAGATAATGCCTATATTGCCAGTTTACCCGAATGGGGAAAATACGCTCGCACTCACGGCAGCACCCATCAAGAAGCCATTGATAATGCCCAAGAAGTTTTAGGCTCTTCGGTTTGTGTTATGCAATGGACGGGGGTTATAAGGGATGGAACCCTTATATAGAAAGGCATTTAGCGATTTTTGTCAATTGTTTTTTATCTAGAGCGAACTAATCAATTAAGTCTCTTGCCAGATAAGGATTTA
>NZ_JAPZQJ010000132.1:0-21137 GCF_027530405.1 Microcystis sp. LE19-41.2A
TATAATTAAATTAAAAATGGATTTTAGGTTCGATCCCCCCTGCCCCCCTTGATAAGGGGGGTGCCGATCCCCCCTTAGTCCCCCCTTTAATCCCCCCTTAATAAGGGGGGCATCTGACAACTTTTAACGCCTACCTACTTAAGTGAACTTAATAACTGTTTACTAATAACCTAGGAAAAAAACCTGCTCTAATGCTATTTTTCAAAAGTAACGACAGAGATGGTCATGCCTGCTACGAATAAAGAAAAATGGTATTATTCTTCTTCTAAACTTAATCCTAACGCCTGTAAGCGTTCCGCTAGTCGATCCGCACGTTTCTTTTCTTTATCGGCACGTTTCTTTTCTTGACGCATTTGAGACTCTAACTCAACAGTTGTTAAAAATTTCTCTCCATCAGGACGATACAATTCTAAACTAGATTTATTCCAGATAAAACGCATACCTAAACGGGGACTTATCCAGTCATTGATGGGGATAATTTCTCTTAAATTTTCTCCCTGTCTTTGCCAACCTTGTAAACGACAGCGCATCGGGTTATATAAATAGTATTCTTCTACACCATATGTGTCATAAAACTCTAATTTTCGACTCATCTCTGCTTTTGTATTCTTCGGTGATAGAATTTCAAAAACCACTTGAGGAGCGATATTTTCTTCCTGCCATTGACGATAGGAACCCCTCCGTCCTTTGGGACGACCAAAAGCTACCATCACATCGGGAGCAACCGGTGAAACCAAAGTAGAACGCAGAGGATACCAGAGTAAATCTCCGGCAATAAACACCTTAGGGTCATCGGCAAAGATAATCTCTAAATTCTCCTTAATTTTGACAATCCACTCATATTGTTCGGTATTATCTGCCATCGGTTGACCATCGCTATCGGGGAAAAGAAGATCGTCGTCAATATCAAGATAACTAACCATTGTCTTTTATTTTTAATAGATGGTTGTTTTCTGATTATAGCAAGATAATTATGAATTATGAATTATCAATTATTAATTATGAATTATGAATTATGAATTATGAATTGGGGAGATGGGGTAATGGGGGAGATGGGGTAATGGGGGAGTGGGGGAGTGGGGAGGAGGGGAGGAGGGAGAAAAAAGCTGATGGCTGACAAAAGGTCTTAAGCGGCGGTTATATCTATTAAAGTCTATATTTATCAAAAAATTAATTGACTAGAATCTATAAAAACGTTAGGATTGATGGTGACAAATAGTTGTTATTGAGAAGGGGATAAGAACTTGATACAGGCAACCCTGCACCAGTTAAGGGTTTTTGAGGCTACCGCTCGACACAGTAGCTTTACCAAGGCGGCCGAGGAGTTATTTATCACTCAACCTACCGTCTCAACCCAAGTCAAACAACTCACAAAAGCTGTGGGTTTACCGCTATTCGAGCAAATTGGCAAACGTTTATTTTTAACCGAAGCGGGTCAGGAATTACTGTTCACCTGTCAAGAGATTTTTAATAAATTGGACAACTTTCAAATGAAAGTGGCCGATATTAAGGGAACTAGACAGGGAAAGCTGACTTTAGGCGTAATTACTACCGCTAAATACTTTGTACCGCGATTACTGGGGGCATTCTGTCAACAGTATCCCGGTATTGACATCGCCCTGCAAGTGACTAATCATCAGAAACTGCAAGAGCGAATGTTAAACAACGAGGATGACCTCTATATTCTCAGTCAACCGCCGGAAGAAGTGGAACTTTGTTCTCAGTCTTTCCTCGAAAATCCCCTAGTGGTGGTGGCGCGACGAGATCATCCATTGGTGGGTAAGAAAAATCTCCCCCTTGAATCCCTCAACCAGCAACCTTTTATTATGCGCGAATCGGGATCTGGAACCCGTCAAGCGGTACAAAAATTATTTAATCTCCACGATATTAAAGTTAAGGTGCGCTTGGAATTAGGCAGTAACGAAGCCATTAAACAGGCTATTTCTGGTGGTTTGGGGCTATCGGTACTATCTAAGCACACTCTCATCTCGGAAGGGGAAAACGGCGAATTAGCCATCCTCGACGTGGAACAGTTTCCAATTCAGCGCAATTGGTACGTTTGTTATCTGGCCGGAAAACAACTTTCCGTGATTGCCGATGCTTTTTTAAAATACCTGCTGGAAGCTAGTCAAACTATCCCGATTAATGCCTCGTTAAAAAATGGTGACAGCTTATTAGTGAGCCATTAAACCTTAAACTTTAATTCAGGATCATTTTTCTTCTTGAGGTGTTTATATGTTCGAGTCCTTCAGCCAGACTATCTGGTTGGTACCTCTTTACGCCTTTGCGGGCGCACTTCTCGCTCTACCCTGGTCTCCCGGTATTATCCGGCAAACCGGCCCGCGACCGGCCGGTTATCTGAACTTGATCATGACCTGCTGGGCTTTTTTGCATAGCCTTTTTGCTTTGATCGCCGTTTGGGGTCGTCCGCCCCAATCTATAGCATTTAATTGGCTAAATGCCGCAGATTTAAGCATATCTTTAGATGTGCAGATTTCGGCCGTTAATATCGGGGCTTTACTGCTAATTACTGGCTTAAACCTCGCCGCCCAGGTATATGCGATCGCCTATCTAGAAATGGATTGGGGTTGGGCAAGGTTTTATTCTCTCGTCGCCCTCTTTGAAGGGGGTATGTGCGCCCTCGTTATCTGTAATTCGCTATTTTTCAGCTATTGTGTGCTAGAAGTTCTCACCCTCGGCACTTATCTGCTGATTGGTTTCTGGTTCAATCAATCTCTGGTAGTGACAGGGGCGCGGGACGCTTTTCTAACCAAACGGATTGGCGATTTAATCCTCTTGATGGGAGTGGTGGCCCTTTTACCCCTGGCGGGAACCTGGAACTTTGACCAATTAGCAGAATGGGCGGCTACAGCCGATTTAAACCCCAATGTGGCTAATTTACTCTGTTTAGCCCTGATTGCCGGTCCGATGGGCAAATGCGCTCAATTTCCCCTGCATTTATGGCTAGATGAGGCCATGGAGGGACCGATGCCCGCGACAATTCTGCGGAATACCGTCGTCGTTTCCACCGGTGCTTGGTTATTGGTGAAATTAGAGCCGGTGCTGCAATTATCGCCCTTAACCTTACAGGTGATGATCATTGTTGGCTCTGTTACTGCCATCGGTGCGGGTTTAATTGCGATCGCCCAGATCGATGTCAAGCGCTCCCTCTCCTATTCCGTCAGCGCCTACATGGGGCTGATTTTTATCGCTGTGGCCACCGGACAAACGGAAACCGCTTTAGTGTTACTCTTTACCTACGCGATCGCTATGTCCCTGTTAGTCATGGTGGTGGGTAACATCATTTGGAATAATATCAGCCAAGATTTAAGCCAATACGGCGGTTTATGGTCCCGTCGTCCCGTTTCCGGCATTTGTTATCTTGTCGGTGCCGCTAGTTTAGTCGCACTGCCTCCCTTTGGTGGTTTTTGGTCCTTAGCCCGCATGGGCGATCGCCTCGCAGAAGTCAGTGGTTTACTGTTATTAGTGCTATTGTTGGTCAATGCCTTAACTGCCTTTAGTGTCACTAGAGAATTTTGCGTTTTCTTTGGCGGTAAAATCAAACCGATGACCCTGCGCTCTCCGGAAGCTCTTTGGCCCCTAGTTATCCCCATGACTGTGACCATGGGTTTCGCCCTTCATCTGCCGATTTTATTAGCGCAATGGCATTTATTACCAAGTAACTTAAATCTGGGAGTGGCTTTTCTCTTGGTACTTTCCACTGCTGGGGGCGTAATTCCGGCAGCCTATATTTATCTGAATGAAAATATCTCCAAACCGATCGTTTTTCAACCGAAAGCCCTTCAAGATTTCTTTGCTAACGACCTTTATACAGCCAAATTGTATAAAGTTACCATCGTTTTTGTCGTCGGACTAATCTCGCAAATTATTAACTGGATCGATACCTTTCTGGTGGATGGGATCGTTAACCTGGTGGGATTAGCCACGGTTTTTGGTGGTCAGAGTTTGAAATATAACGTCTCGGGCCAAACCCAATTTTACTTTCTGTCGATTATTTTGGGGGTCGCTTTGATCGGTATTATCATCTGCTGGCCCCTACTATCACAAATTTCTCTAGTTTTCAGTTAAAGATTTGATAACTTAGGCTTTTCTTTAGCATCCCTAGCCCTGACAATAGGATTTGTCCTGATTAATGGAAACAATTACCTATGTTCAATACCTCTCGTCGCCAATTAATCCGTTATGGGGGTGGTTTTTTGGGAACCGGTCTAGCCGCCACTGTTTTGGGTTCTCAGTTGTCCAAAAGTAACGCCCAAACTGCTGTTAATTCCCAGCCATGGCTAACGGCTCAAAATCAAGGATTGAACCCAGACCAGGCCTTAACTATGCTCATGGAAGGCAATCAACGTTTCTGGGAACGAAGAAAAAAAAGTCCTAACCGCGATCAAGCTCGACTCACAGAAGTGGCCGAAAGTCAAGCCCCTTTTGCGGCAATTTTGGGCTGTGCCGATTCTCGCGTGCCGGCAGAAATTGTTTTTGATCAAGGATTAGGAGATCTATTTGTTTGTCGGGTAGCGGGAAATTTAGCCACTTCCGAAGAAATTGGTAGCCTCGAATTCGGCACGTTGGTGTTAGGAGCCAAGGTAATTGTTGTCCTTGGCCATTCTCGTTGTGGAGCGGTAAAAGCCACCATTGAAGGGGGTCGTTTCCCGGGTCAAATCGGTAGTTTAATCGATGGCCTACAGGTGGGAGTTGATCGGGCTGAAAAACAACCCGGTTCCGACAAACTTGAGCGAGCAATTAAATCCAATGTTGTCTATCAAGTAGAGAAATTAGGCAAGTCCCCAGTCATGGGTGATTTAGTAGATAAAAAACAATTAAAAATTGTTGGAGCCTACTACGATCTCGATACCGGCAAAG
Organism: Microcystis sp. LE19-41.2A; assembly: GCF_027530405.1. Classification (NCBI taxonomy): domain Bacteria; kingdom Bacillati; phylum Cyanobacteriota; class Cyanophyceae; order Chroococcales; family Microcystaceae; genus Microcystis; species Microcystis sp. LE19-41.2A. Next base: position 4,882 of record NZ_JAPZQJ010000132.1, read on the forward strand.
TGAGTTTAATTTAGTCAATTCTAGATTAGTCATCGTGTTGGTTGGCTAATCCTTTTCTCATCCCAGTCATTGTACATTCGATCGATACCAATATGCTCAGTACCCTGCTTTGGTTGCCAATAATTGGAGCAATTATCGTCGGTCTTTTCCCCGATAAATTTGCGCCAGCAAAATTACGTCAAATTACCCTCTTTTTTGTTGCCGCCGTCTTCTTGTGGTCTTTATATCTGCTGACTCAATATAACTTAACCAGCAATGGCTTTCAATTTTCTGAATACCGCGAATGGGCAAAACCAATCGGTTTAAGTTATAACCTCGGAGTCGATGGTTTGTCCTTACCGTTAATTATTTTAAGCTGTTTCTTGACAGGAATAGCTATCTATAGTACCGAAGAAAAAATAGAGCGTCCCCGACTTTATTACATCCTAATCCTCCTGATTAACGCCGGGGTTTCTGGGGCATTAATGGCCAAAAACCTGCTGCTGTTCATCGTTTTCTATGAACTAGAATTAATCCCCTTTTATCTGATGATTGCTATCTGGGGAGGCGAAAAACGTGGCTATGCTTCGATTAAATTCCTTCTCTACACTGCTGTCTCTGGGTTATTAGTCCTAGCGGCATTTTTAGGCATAGGTTTCCTCAACGGTGGTACTTTTGACTATTCCTCCCTCTCGACCGCCGATTTCTCCCAAAAAACCCAGTTACTGCTCTTAACTCTGCTGTTAGTGGGATTTGGCATCAAAATTCCCCTCGTACCTCTCCATACTTGGCTACCGGATGCCTACACGGAAGCTTCCCCCGCTACAGCAATTTTATTAGGTGGTATCCTCGCTAAACTCGGTACTTATGGCTTAGTTCGCTTTGGTCTGCAATTATTCCCAGAAACTTGGTCTTTAATCGCCCCCGGACTGGCAATTGTCGGCGTTATTAGCGTTATTTACGGTGCTTTGAGCGCTATTGCCCAAAAAGACATTAAACGCATGGTGGCCTACAGTTCGATCGGTCACATGGGCTATATACTGGTAGCAGCCGCCGCCGGCACGGGTTTAAGCGTCCTTGGTGCCGTCGCGCAAATGATTAGCCATGGTCTCATTCTCGCCCTCTTATTCTATCTGGTGGGCATCGTCGAACGCAAAGCCGGAACCAGAGATTTAGACGTTTTAAACGGTTTAATGAACCCAATTCGCGGTTTACCCCTGGTTAGCGCCCTGTTAATTCTCGCCGGTATGGCCAGTGCTGGTATCCCGGGATTAGTGGGATTTGTGGCGGAATTTATCGTTTTTCAGGGTAGTTTCTCCCGTTTTCCCGTGCAGACGGTTCTCTGTATCATCGCTTCCGGTTTAACGGCGGTTTACTTTGTTATCCTGCTTAATCGCACCTGTTTTGGTAAATTGGATAATAAACTTGCCTACTATCCCAAAGTCTTGAAATCGGAAACTATACCCGCTTTTGTCCTAATGGTATTAATCGTCTTTTTAGGTATTCAACCCAATTATTTAGTCCGTTGGATTGAACCCACCACTAACTCAATGGTTGCCAGCTTATCGGGGGAAGCAAAACCTAGTTTTGTCTTCAAAAAATCTCCACAAAAGTCCTCAAAAACCAACTGGTTGAATCGGGGTAAATTTTTGAGTAATAGTTAGTTATCCCTTGCTGTTTCCGAATTATTGTAACCGCTGCTAATTACTTTACCTAAAACTATGACTGGGACATTAATCAAAGCCAAAATTCCCCCTTCTACTCACGAATTCGCCGACATTATCCATCGTTTAGAAGCGGGTGGTTCCATGTTGCCGGATACTCCCGAAAACCTGATGCAAATTATCGGCATTTATAAAGCTTATGCCGTGCCGATGGATTTTTATTGGCGAGATCTGCTCTATATTGCCGAACGAGTTTTCCTCGATCCTTTGCCCTTTTTTAAATATTTTCTGCCCCAAGAATACCTAGACCTACAAAATCATTACGCTGGCGATAATGCCGATTTACGCATCTGGCGCGGTACGGGTTCCGCTCACCCTGAATTGTTAGAATTCATGGATAAAGGTAAAACCCGAAAAATGCCCAGATTAATCCATCACCTCTGGCATGACCGCGTTAATATGGAATTTGCCGAAGCTTGTATGCAAGCCATGTTATGGCATGGCCGCGATATGGGTTGGGGTTTATTTGATGCCTATCTTGATTCAGAAGAATATCGCCAAAATGCCGACCGCGCTATTAAGGCCTATTTCAAGAAAAACCCCGTGATGATGAAACTTTATGACCTGTTCCCCGATATGTTTTTGGAACAGGTGCGGATGATGTCCTACTACTCTAATTTAGGACTATTCTGGGAAGTGATGGCCCCGGTATTTTTCGAGATGTCCGATATCTACGATGAAGGCGGGTTTAAAGGTGTTCCCGATGCTATGAATTTCCTCGTTAATGGCATTTTTGCCATCGCTGGCCGGCCAATTTATCATCACGTTTATATTGATGGTCAATGCTACGAAATTATCCCCAAATCAAAGGCTTTTACTTGGCTTTATGAAGCGGCTTTACCCTATGTGGAAGCGGTCTTTTATCGTACTGCTCCCTTCCGGGGTACAAAGTCCTATAATGCCCAAGCCAAACAGGTTCCTGACGAACAAAAAGACTTTCACTATGGCATTCTTTATGCGGATGTTTTCCCCGTGGGTACTGCGGGAATTCCGCCGACGTTGTTAATGGATGATATGTATCATTTTTTACCCCAATATCTAATTGATTACTATCAGCAAAACTGCCGGGGGGAAGACGATATTTTGATTCAATTGGGTATTAGTTTCCAGCGCTCGATGTATAATGTTACTTCAGCAGTTATTCAAGCTCTACGCACTGCTTTACTTTATCCCCTCGACGATCCTAATCCCAAACATTTACTTAAAAATCGTCAATTCTTTGAGGCACAAATGGACAGATTTAAACGCCCCGAAGCGCGTCTTAGAGATATCCAAAGTCCTAATTATCGTTAAGGTTTTTGGGTTATTTTTCTGGTGGGTTTATCGCCCACCTTTTTTGATATAATGAGATGACCGACACCCAACCTCAAAAAAGATGACCACTTTTCCCATCATCGACAATAACGAGTTTTGTGCGGATGAGGTAAAATTTCCCCCCAGGGATATCTGGAGTGAGGAACCCCCCTTGGAAAGCTACGCTCATTTACAACAAATTCTGATTTTACTTCAGTGTTTAGAATGGTTATGGCAAGAGCGTAATGATTATTTTGCCGCCGCTAATTTGACCATTTATTATAGTCCTAATCAGAAAAAATCTGAGTATTTTCGCGGACCAGATTTTTTTGTCGTTTTGGGAACAGAAAGACGCTTAGATCGAAAAAGTTGGGTAGTTTGGGGAGAAGGGGGCAAATATCCCGATGTTATCGTGGAAATTCTGTCTCCTAGTACCGCCAAAATAGATCGCGGCGAGAAAAAACAAATTTATCAAGATATTTTTCGCACTCCCGATTATTTTTGGTTCGATCCTGAAACCTTAGAATTACAAGGATTTCGGCTAATGGAAGGGCAATATCAAGCAATTGAACCGACGGACAGGGGTTGGCTATGGAGCGATCTATTAGGCTTATTTCTGGGTATTTATCAACAACAATTACGCTATTTCAATAGGGAGGGTGAATTAATTCCTACCCCCGCAGAAGTGGCTAAACAGGAACGTCAAGAGAAGGTTTTAGCTTTACAACAAATAGAACAATTAAAATCTCTCTTACGCGAGTTAGGAGCCGATTTAGAAGGTATTTAGAGCCGTTTTTTTTCAGTGAAAATAGGAATATTTTCCGTAAATTTCCCTACCCCTAACACCTCACTCTCCTCTCCCATTTAGATAGTCAACAGCTTAGTATTTTTTGCCTCTTGCCTGACTGGGAGTCACAAGTCTAAGCTAAGAATAGCTTGCCAACCCGTCCCGACCACCGGATAACTGATAGAATGAATGATTCTAACGCTAATTCTCCCGCTCAATCCTCAGAAGAGACAATAGATGAAACCAATTGGGTAGATCTGGGGGAAGAGGAGAAACCCCTAGATCTACCCACAACCAAACCTATCCAACCATCTCCTCTCAAGTCTATCGCTACCCTGATCACGGTGGAGACGGCTTTTTTGGCCAGTGCTACCAGTTTAATCTGGTTAATTGATTATTATTTTCCCCTGGGACCTTTATTAAGGGTTTTCTTCCCGATTCCTATCGCTTTAGCCTATTTACGTTGGGGCGCTCGTTGTGCTTGGATGACAGCATTAGTTTCCAGTTTACTTTTGTCGGTGTTAATGGGACCGACTCGCAGTATTGTCTTTTTGATTCCCCACGGCCTGATGGGGTTACAATTGGGGCTATGCTGGCGCCGGGGTGCGCGCTGGGAATTTTCTATCTTGACCGGGGGACTGTTGGGGGCTTTTGGTTTATTCTTTCGTTTTTGGCTGTTTTCAATTCTTTTAGGCGAAAATCTCTGGTTATATGTGATTACCCAAGCGACTAATTTTATCGATTGGATTTTCACCTGGTTAGGGATTCTCGCTAAACCGACGCTGCTGCAAGTGCAATCGGTGGCAGTTGTGGGCATATTTGTCAATAGTTTATTATACTTATTTGCCGTGCATTTAGTGGCGTTATTAGTTCTCGATCGCCTCGGTAATCCGATTTCTCGTCCGCCCAAATGGGTGCAGGTCATACTAGATTATGAGTGATTATCTTGGTCAGGGGATCATCGTCTTGTCAGAGAGTGACCGAGTGAGTTATAGTCGTCTATAAGACTCGATTAAAGCATTTCTTAAAAGAATCGTGGTTTTTGGAAAATCGAAAAGTGCGCTATTTTCCCTTCCACAGAAACCTGTTGCCGAGGGGAGTAACTCAAAAACTCCTTTTTTCCTAGATTCTGATAGACAGAACTGGCGGAAACGGATAAAAAATGCTGTTATCGAGCAAGACTCAGGGATTAATTGAAAATCTCGTCTCCTGGCTGTGCTTACCTAATTGTGGGTCAAGCCGGCAGTTGCCAAACAGACTTAACAACTGAAACCAAGACTCAGTTCCCACGTCTGAGAGGCAGATGAACATCAAGATGAGGCTTTAACGATGCGGACTCATCTTCTTAGAACTTTCTTAACAAGACCAGATTTCCAGAAGTAGCCTCAAAGCATAGACAAATAGCCCATGGTCCGTCGCTTTTGAAACCGAAAGATTGAGGAAATTGAATGCCAAAACAAATAATCATAGCCGAACAACACCATATAGCGGCTGTTTTTTGGGAAGATCAAATTCAGGAATTAGTTGTAGCCACAGGTAATCAGCAGGTGGCCGACATCTATCTAGGATTAGTAGAAAATGTCATCCCCGGGATAGATGCAGCCTTCGTCAATATTGGCGATGCGGAACGCAATGGCTTTATCCATGTCACCGACCTGGGCCCCTTAAGACTGAAAAAAACCGCCGGTGCTATCACGGAATTACTGGCCCCCCAGCAAAAAGTGCTGGTACAGGTAATGAAGGAACCCACCGGCAATAAAGGACCGCGACTAACGGGAAATGTCACTCTCCCTGGTCGTTATCTGGTATTGATGCCCAATGGTCGCGGGGTGAATCTTTCCCGTCGCATCCGCAGTGAAGACGAGCGCTCCCGTTTACGAGCTTTAGCGATTTTGGTCAAACCGGCGGGGATGGGTTTGCTGGTACGCACCGAGGCCGAAGGCAAAGCGGAAGAAGCGATTATCGAGGATTTGGAATTTCTGCAAAAACAGTGGGAGAGCATCCAACAGATGGCCGTCAGCAGCCGCGCCCCGGCCTTGCTTAACCGCGATGATGACTTTATTCAAAGGGTTTTGCGGGATATGTACAGTGCCGATGTCAATCGCATTGTTGTGGATAACCCGGTGGCGGTAAAACGAGTTAAACAGCAATTGACGAACTGGGGCGGCGGCAAAGCTCTCGAAGGGGTTTATATCGACTCCCATCGGGAAACCCAGCCAATTCTCGACTATTTCCGGGTTAACGCCGCCATTCGCGAGGCCCTCAAACCCCGGGTTGATTTACCCTCCGGCGGCTACATTATCATCGAACCGACGGAAGCTTTAACGGTAATTGATGTTAACTCCGGTTCCTTTACCCGTTCGGCCACGGCCCGAGAAACCGTACTCTGGACTAATAGCGAGGCCGCCACAGAAATCGCCCGACAACTGCGCTTGAGAAATATCGGCGGTGTGGTGGTGGTGGACTTCATCGATATGGATTCCCGTCGCGACCAGTTGAAACTGCTGGAATTGTTTAATAAGTCCCTGAAAAGCGATAAGGCCCGGCCTCAGATTGCCCAATTATCGGAATTGGGGTTAGTGGAATTAACTCGTAAGCGTCAGGGGAAAAACATTTATGAATTATTCGGCAAAACCTGTGACCATTGCGGCGGACTAGGTCATTTAGCCCATCTACCAGGAGAAGGCAACGCCATCGCCCTAGAAAACCCCACCGTTAGCCGTGCGGAAAAAGAAACCCTTGTCATTGCTTCAACTAATACAAAAGTTCTGCCCGATAAGAGCGCTCCTAGCGTTGCGGCGGCCGAACCCTATCTAGAAGTTTTCTCCGAATTTGAGGCCGAAGAAAACGCTCAAGAGATGGATATTTCCTTCCATCCCAACTATCAAGAACAGGTTAATAATTCTCGCCGTCGTCGTCGTCGTCGTCCCTCGGAACTATTGCTGAAAGAGGAACGGAGCGAAAAAGCCTCTACTAACGGTGTTAACAACGAAATCGAGCCGGAATCAGAACCCCAACGCCTTGAGGAAAAACGAGAACGCCCGGCCCGTCTCTCGAAACGGGGAGAAGATGCCGGTGCTGGCAAAAATATCCCCGTCAGCGAACGGGAGCGGGTTTCCGTGGAAATGACCCCCGTAGAACAGGAAGTTTATTCTTTAATGGGCATTTCTCCCCTGATTCTGGTGGATAAGGAGTTTAAAGACCCGAAATCGGTGATTGTTTCCGTGAAACTGCCAGGGGAAAGAGAAGCGGAAAACCCAGAAACGCCTGCCATTCCTGAAATATCCTTGACTCCTACCCTAGAAGCCGAGGTCGCACCAGTCGAAGGGATGGAAACCGGCGAGGAAGCCGAAAATCGTCCCCTGGTGCGCCGTCGTCGTCGTCCCACCACTAGCGAAGTTAGTCGGGAAATCAACCAAGAAGCTAGTCCGCCAGTGACTTTTACCCCCGAACCGATTGCACCCGAAACTCCAGTTTTTCTCGGTGAATTCATTCCTTTCGAGACCCCGGTGAGCGCCGAGGTGACGGAGGAGCCACAACTAGAGGCTGAAACCACGGTGCTGCGTCGTCGTCGTCGTCGTTCCTCCGCCACTGCCGATGAGTCATGAGCGCAGAACCCTTAATTGCCGGTGTCGATGAGGTGGGACGCGGGGCTTTATTTGGCCCCGTGGTGGCGGCGGTAGTGGTCACTGTCCCCTCTGGTTTTCCGCAGCTGTGGGAGTTGGGGGTAAAAGATAGTAAGCAACTTAGCCCCCAAAAACGGCAAAAGTTGAGCCAGCAAATACAACGGGATTTTCTTTGTCGCATCGGTTATGCTACGGTGAAAGAGATCGATCGCTTGAATATTTTTCATGCTTCCCTACTGGCAATGAGCAGAGCTATCGGGAAATTACCCCTTTCCCCCAATCTTTGCTTGATCGATGGCAAGCACATTATTAAAGATTTGTCAATCCCCCAAAAGGCGGTAATTCAGGGAGATCAACAATCCCCGGTAATTGCGGCGGCCAGTATCGTGGCCAAAGTCTGGCGCGATGACTTAATTACTCGTTGGCACAGACGCTATCCCGATTATGGACTCGCTCGTCACAAGGGTTATGGCACTGCTCAACACCTAGAAGCGATTGGCAACCATGGAGTTACTTCTCAGCACCGGCTCTCTTTTAGTCCCTGTCAACCGAGGTTGGAGCATGACTGCCGAACAATTTGCCCAAGGGTTATCGAAAATTCTTGACCGATAGCCAAAAAATCCCCCCCTTTTTACCAGAAATAAAAAGGGGAGAAGATATTAGATAGCCTTACAGTCCGGCCATCCATTCCGTATGGAAAAACTCACCTCTGGGTTTATCGGTACGTTCGTAGGTATGAGCGCCAAAATAATCCCGTTGTGCTTGGGTGAGATTTTGCGGTAAATTGGCCCGACGATAACTATCAAAATAGTCCAAAGAAGAACTAAAAGCCGGGACAGGAATTCCCAACTTATTAGCCAAGACTAACACCTCACGCCAGGCTTCTTGGCGATCGAGGATACTTTGCTTAAATTCCGGTGCTAACAACAAATTCGGCAGCCCCGGATTTTCCGCAAAAGCTTTGCGAATTTTATCCAAGAAACCGGCCCGAATAATACAGCCGCCCTTCCAGATCCGGGCCGATTCCGGCAGACTGATATTATAGTTAAACTCCTGAGAAGCTTTAGCGATTAAGGCCATACCCTGGGCATAGGAACACATTTTCGAGCAGTAAAGAGCATCACGCACCTTATCCACAAATAGTGCCGCATCCCCCGGATAGGTTTCCCCCGGTCCGGGTAACTCTTTTGCGGCTGCCACCCGTTCATCCTTATAAGCGGACATCACGCGAGCATTAACCGCAGCATAAATAGTCGGAATTGACACCCCCAACTCCAAGGAACTTAACACGGTCCAGCGTCCGGTTCCCTTTTGTCCCGCCGAATCCAAGATTAAATCTACCAGATGATGACCGGTTTCCGGGTCAACATACTTAAAGATATCGGCGGTAATTTCAATTAAATAAGAATTAAGCTCATCGGTGCGATTCCACTCGGTGAAAGTTTCCTGTAACTGCTGATTGCTTAGTCCTAGACCATTTTTCAGCACATCGTAGGCTTCCGCAATTAACTGCATATCGCCGTACTCGATGCCATTGTGAACCATTTTCACATAATGGCCCGCACCCCCGGGTCCCACGTAGGTGACACAGGGACCATCATCGACTTGGGCGGCAATTTTGGTTAAAATCGGCTCTAATTCCCGATAGGCGAACTCTGTACCCCCCGGCATCAGGGAAGGGCCGTGCAGAGCGCCTTCTTCGCCACCACTGACCCCCATCCCAACAAAACCGAGTTTAGTGGTCGATTCTAGGTCGCGGGTGCGTCTTTCTGTGTCCTCGTAGAGGGAGTTACCGCCATCGATAATCATATCTCCTTCTTCGAGAAGGGGTTTTAATTGTTCAATCACGGCATCCACCGGCGGGCCAGCTTTTACCATGACCAGAATTTTGCGGGGACGCTCTAAAATTTGGACGAATTCTTCTAAACTATAGGCCGCCTTGACATCTTTGCCGACGGCGCGAGTTTCCATAAATTCTTGAGTTTTGCTGGCGGTGCGATTGTAAACAGCGATGGGAAAACCCCGACTCTCCACATTGAGAGCGAGATTTTCTCCCATGACAGCTAGTCCGATAACACCGAAGGTACGTTTAGTCATAGAAATTCAGTCTCAGCTGATGCGTTCTTCCTCCCCTTTTAGCGCCTACTTTCCCTAAGATAGCTAAACTTTCCCTATTTCTTAAGCCTTGACTAATCAGTGATCAGTGATCAGTAATCAGTAATCAGTGATCAGATTTGGGTTTTCAGTGACCGGCATTAAGTGAGGAGTGTGACAGCGTTTCTCCTCAAGATGAAGTGTAACCTAAGTAGATAGGTATTAAAAACTTTCAGATCCCCCCGCCTATCGGCACCCCCCTTATCAAGGGGGGCAGGGGGGATCGAACCTAAAATCCATTTTTAATTTAATTATAACCAGCTACTTAATTTGCTATCACCCCCTGACGACTGGCTACTGTTGCCCGTTCCCTCAAACCAGAGACTTCCTACCTCACCATTAAGATAACTGCTATAAATGGCATTCACTGATGACTGAAAAACCCCCAAGCGCAGAAAAATTAATGCTAATGTTAAATTAAATTAAGAAAATCCCCATTATTCCTCGGCTTATATGCAGTTAACTTGGCTTGATAGTAATTCTTGGTTAATCGAAATCGGGGGAAAACGCCTGCTTCTCGACCCTTGGTTGGTAGGTTCCCTGACTTTTGGTAATTTAACTTGGCTATTTGAGGGCAAAAAAACCGCTAATCATGCCATTCCCGAAAATATCGATCTGATTCTTCTCTCCCAAGGTTTGGAAGATCACGCCCATCCTCCTACTTTACAGGTACTCGATCGCCAAATTCCCGTGGTAGCTTCTCCTAATGCCGAAAAAGTGGTTCGAGCGCTCAATTATACCCATCGCATTTCTTTAACCCACGGCTCTAGTTATATCTTTGACAATGCGATCGAAATTACTGCTGTCCCCGGTTCTCCAATCGGGCCGACTCTGGTGGAAAATGGTTATGTTATCAAGGAATTAGCGACAAATCAGAGTATCTACTACGAACCCCACGGTTATCATTCTCCTAGCCTCGATTCTCTGGGTAAAATCTCCGTGATTATCACTCCTTTGATTGACTTAAAAATACCTTTCCTCGGACCGGTAATCAAAGGACAAGAAAGCGCCTTAGCAGTTTGTCAACGCTTGCAGCCCGAATATATTATTTCCACCGCTGCCGGTGGTGATATCGAGTTTAAAGGTTTATTGATGGCGGTGTTAAGTGCGGAGGGTAGTCCCGAATCTTTTCAAGAATTATTAACATCCCATGCCTTACCGACAAAGGTAATCGATCCTCGTCCTTGGCAACCTTTTACAGTGGAATTGGGCGAGTGCGTTCCTGGTTTGAGCTAATCTAAGTTAAGGGAAGAATAGAAAAAAGTCAAAACTTTCTTCCCGATTTTTATCTAAAAAAGTATAATTTTTGTTATATCTTTGCTGGCTACAGATGACATTAATTGTTTGAAAAAACTGGCTCTCTTGAATATTGGATGTAAAATGGGTAAAACCCCACACCCCACACCCCACACCCCACACCCCACACCCTGCCCCCAGGAAAAACTTTTTCAGCAAACCCTATATAATTAAAAGTGGCTCTTCTCTGCTAAATTTTCTATGAATCAGTTGCCCTTATTTTCTCAATCAAAATCAGTGCGAGACTTTTATCAACCTGATGCCGAAATAATTCTTTATCAAGGAGATAGCAATAATTTTATCAAGACTATACCAGATAATTCTGTGAGCTTGATTATTACTTCTCCTCCCTACAATTTAGGAAAAGACTACGAAAAAAAAATCTCTTTGGATACTTATCTGGAAACCCAAACCAAAATTATGCGAGAATTCTCTAGAATCTTGCAAGATAATGGCAGTATTTGCTGGCAGGTGGGAAATTTCGTTCAAGAGGGAGAAGTTTATCCTTTAGATATTTTTTATTATCAGCTATTTAAACAAATGGGTTTCTTTTTAAGAAATAGAATTGTCTGGCATTTTGGCCATGGATTACATACCTCTAAAAGATTTTCTGGCAGGTATGAAACTATTTTATGGTTGACAAAAACCGATAAATATATCTTTAATCTTGATCCGGTGAGAATCCCCGCTAAATACCCTGGTAAGCGCCATTTTAAAGGTAAAAATATCGGTAAACCCTCTGGTAATCCTTTAGGGAAAAATCCCAGCGATGTTTGGGAGTTTTTAGCACAAGAATGGGATGAGTTACTATGGGATATTCCTAACGTTAAATCTAATCATCCAGAGAAAACTATCCATCCTTGTCAATATCCAATCGAATTAGTAGAAAGATGTGTTTTAGCCTTGACAAATGAGGGGGATTGGGTTTTCGATCCTTTTGCCGGGGTCGGAACTTCTCTGATTGCTAGTATTATGCACAATCGTCGAGTGATGGGGAGTGAAAAAGAAGCAGAATATGTGAAAATTGCCAGGGAAAGAATCGCAGCTTATTTGCAAGGAAATCTCAAAATTCGTCCTTTAGGAAAACCTATTCATCAACCTAATGGTAAGGAAAAAGTTGCTCAAATTCCCCAAGAATGGCACAATAATATATAGGAAGTAACACTGAATCTCCCCCCTAGGTAGATGGATTCATGAATCCACCTACTATGCTTTGATACTAAATCCGGTTATTAAAAACTGATTATTTATTCCCCCTGTTGCCTCTTGCCTTTTGCCTGTCCTTATAAGTAGCCTATGCTCAACGGATTTAGTAAGCTAAACGGCTTTTACTTCGGATCACCGATATAGACTCCAAAAGGGTTATAGCTGTTGGATCATGCAGGTTAAGCGCCGTTTAGCTTATAACCCATCCTGCAATGATTGATAAGTTTTTTTATCACCATTTTTAGAGAAAACTTTGCAGAATTGTGGCGGTTTCTTGACCGGTTTTTTCCCAACTAAAAAGCTCGGCGCGTTGGCGACTCAAGGATTTTAATTTAAGACGTAATTGTTCATCGGTGGCGATTTGCTGCATTGCCTCTCTCATCTCATAGATACTATAGGGATTAATTAAAATTGCCGCCTCTCCTGTGACTTCCGGGAGAGAGGAAAGATTAGAAGTAATCACAGGAGTTCCACAGGCGATCGCTTCTAGTACAGGTAATCCGAAACCTTCCCAAAGGGAGGGATAAATTAAAGCAGTTGCTTGGTTTAAAAGTTGCGGCAATTCTTCATAGGAAACATAGTTTAAAAATTGCACTCGTTGAGAGATTGATAATGCTTCTACCTGTTGCTGTAGAGCCGGGGTAAAACGGGGGTCAAATTGACCGACAATTAATAATTGATATTCGGGATCGATTTGGGAAAAAGCAGTAATTAAACGACCGAGATTTTTATGAGGATCATAACGACCAAGATAGAGAAAATAGGGACGAGTCGCCAGATTTAAAGGGCGAAAATTATGAGAATCATATCCAGAAAGAATCACGGTTATTTTGTCAAGAGGTATGTTAAAAAACTTATTAATATCGGCGGCAGTTGCTTGGGAAACAGCGATAATATGTGTGGCTTTTTTCAGGACTTGAGGTAAATAGTATTTATTATAAAAAGTTAGCGGAGAAAATTTCGGAAATCGCAGGGGAATTAAATCATGAACTGTGACAATATAGCGGCAATTTCCATAAATAGGTGCTTCGGGAATGGGGGTAAATAGCAGAGAAGACTTTAATTTTTGATAGGTTTGATAGAGTTGGGTTTCTGTCCAAATTAAGCGCTTAATATTGCCTTTGGTTCCCTGCTCTTGGTTGAGGTTTGCCGAGACAGTATAGGTGTTAAAATCTGGGTAACTATTAGAAGTGATTAGGGTAGGATTTAAGTTAGCTAATTGGGGAATGATATTTTTAGTATAGGTAGTCAGTCCAGTATATTTAGTACCGAGAAAAGCGAGATTGATTAATAATTGATGATTCCTATTCATAGATATTGGCTAGTTAAGTAGGTAGGTGTTAAAAGTTGTCAGACACCCCCCTTATCAAGGGGGGATTAAGGGGTGATCAGCACCCCCCTTATCAAGGGGGGATTAAGGGGTGATCAGTACCCCCCTTATCAAGGGGGGATTAAGGGGGGATCCATCTTCAATTTAATTATAACTACTTACTTATTATAAAAGAGAACGATAAGCTTTTATGGTAGCTTGTGCAGTTTTTTGCCAAGAGAACTTTGCCGCTTGTTTTTTTCCTTTAGTGATTAATTCTTGACGGAGAGAGGTATCACTAATCACCTGATAGATTGCTGCGGCAATTTCTAGGGGATTATCGGGATTAATTAATATTGCCGAGTCTCCCGTGACTTCGGGTAAGGATGCAGTATTAGCAGTTACCACGGGACAACCTAAAGTCATCGCTTCTAAAACTGGTAATCCAAAACCTTCATAAAAAGAAGGATAGACAAAAACATCGGCTTTTTGATAATAATCCGCAACTAAGTCATCAGCAAGATAATCAAGATGTTGGATACTATCTCGAAAGGGAGACTGAGATATTTTATCGAAAATTGGTTGATACTTCCATCCTTTTTTGCCAATCAGAATCAGATTATGGTCTAATTTATACCTGTCCTTGAGATAGTTAAAAGCACTGATAAGATTAATAATATTTTTTCGTGGTTCTAGGGTACTAACAAAGAGTAAATAGGGTTTAGTGATAGTTAGATATGAGGGAGAATTGGGGAGGTAAGAATAACGACTTGCGAGGGGAGTAACAAAAATTTTCTCTGGGTTCACATCTAAATATTCAATAATATCTCGTTTGGTACTTGCGGAGTTAGCAATAACTAAATCTGTCCATTGTAGAGATTGTTTAATGCGTTGGGTGTAGGTTTTGACAATCCCCGTGACAAACTCAGGATATTTCATAAAAGTAACATCATGAATAGTCATAACTTGACGACTCTGACGACAAGGATACACCACATGATCCAATCCGTGGAGAATATCGGGAGAATCAAGAAAGTTTTCTAGATAGGAAATTAGAGGATTAGGAAATTGGGTTAAGATATTGCTAAGACTGACGGGAATTGGTAAACATTTAACCTCTGGATAGGATTGCAGTTTTTCGGGGATAGAAAGATTACCCCGCAGCCAGTTTTTTACCGATGGTTGAAAACAGAGGGACAGGGAAAAGTTTTCTTGGTTTTGTAATTTAGCTAATTCGGCAATCAGGTGATAAGCATATAATCCAATTCCACTAGGATTTTGTCTTATCGGTGTACCATCAACTAAAATTTTAAGCATTTGCGGTTAGATGAGATTGACGGGATAGATATTTTTAAAATTACAGATTCAATTGTCAATTTTGCTCGCTTAGGACAAGATTAAAATCGGCAATAAACTCCACCCTAATAGTTAATCTTACCCTATAACGTCCCTAAATAGCAGCTTTTTTGGGCTAGGTTACAGGGAATACTTAATTTATCGGGCAATTTTTTCGATTATTGTCCCCTCACCTACCCTATTACTATGATTGTCAACGGGTACTTATAAGCTAAGACCTATTTTAATAGGCTATCCTTAGATTAGCTGCATCTCCTTGACGAGAAACACTGTAATTAGTTATAATCAGGGAACAATAGCTTCTCCGTACTTGTGGTGAGCGGAAAAAGTTATCTCAGGGATGAAGTAGTCCCCTACAGAACCACTAACATCGGGTAATGCCGAAAAATCTTGATTAACTAATGTCTTTACTATGTTTAATCCCTTAGTATCTTTTAAATCTTTAGAAGGCCATGAAGGTGAGGTTAAATGTCTAACTTTTTCCCAAGATGGTCAATTTTTAGCTAGTGGAGATAACGAGTTAACTGTTATTGTTTGGGATTGGCAAAAAAATCAAAAATTTAGTTTACAAGGACATGAAAAAGCTGGTTGGTGGGATAAGGGAATCAACTCTGTTGCTTTTAGTCCCTGTCAAGGATTTTTGGTCAGTGGAGGAGATGATCAAACCCTAAGAATTTGGTCACTGGAAACTAAAAAATTAATCTCTACCTTAACGGGACACCAAGATAAAGTTACAGCAGTAGCTGTTCATCCCGATGGGGAAATTATTGCTAGTGGTAGTGAAGATAAAACCGTGAAAATATGGTCAGCAAAAACCGGAGACATTCTTTCGACATTACAAGGTCATAGCGATAAAGTTCTAACAGTTAAATTTAGTCAAAATGGTCAACTTTTAGCCAGTGGTGGCGGCGAAAATGACAAAACGGTAATTATCTGGAATCTGGCAGAAAAAAGCACCATTACCTTAAAAGGTCATTCCGATTGGTTTGGAGGTATTTTATCGGTAGATTTCGGCAGTAATAACAAATTTTTAGCCAGTGGCAGCAAAGACAAAACCATTAAAATCTGGGATATTAAAAGAGGTACAGAGGTAAAAACTTTCAGCGAACATAGTGATCATATCAATTCAGTTAGTGTTAGTCCTAATAATCAACTATTAGCCAGTGGTGGTGATGATAAAAGCTTAAAATTATGGGATTTAAAAGCAGGAAAAGCGATTATTTCTATTCCCCATCCCCAGAAAGTCTATTCGGTTTGTTTTAGTCCCGACGGTAATTATATCGCCACGGCCTGCCAAGACAAAATCGTGAGAGTTTATGGCACTTCCGAACTACAATCTTTAGCAAGTTGAACAATCTTTGAGCGCACCGGATGCTTATCGGTGTCTAATTAGGGTTTGCTGAATAAATCTAAAAACCTTGTTGGATAAGGCTTTTAGACTTTTTTGACCTCAAAAAGTGCCGACCATTGGAGTGATTGGGGGGAAAATTCAGGTACTTTTTCCCTGAAAATTAGGTAATTGACCC
>NZ_JAPZQJ010000405.1:0-20743 GCF_027530405.1 Microcystis sp. LE19-41.2A
ACAAAATCAACTTTATGTGATTTGCTTACCCAGAGAGCGATTCAGGCATATTTGAGGAGAATTGGCCATCTCAATTGTTAAGCAAAAATCGACCAAATGTGAATATTTCGTAACTATTCTGATTGACTGGTATCACTTGAAATGCCCACACAGCAAGCGGTTCACAAAATTGGCTAATTGTCAATAGCGTTTGAGATGCTCTCACCCTGTTTGGATTCATCCCCAATCCCTCTGGCAACTTGCAAGGCTTCGGGTAATAAACTTTCCGGTAAATAGGGAGCTAACCCGGTCAATGCCTCTGCACGGAGGTATTCATCCCCAATCCCTCTGGCAACTTCTAAGGCTTCGGGTAATAAAGTAGGGGTAAGATAGGGACTAATTGCCCTTAATCCTTCGGCTTGCTTCTCATCATCTTGACTTTGCCTCACATAAGCCAATCCCTGAGCAGGTGTCCAGATTTCATGTTTAATCAGTAAAGCAATCAATTCTGATGGAATATTCCTCGCCAAACTATTAAGAGAAGTGGTGATTAAAGCATAACGAACCTGTAACCCAATAGACTTAGTAGGATTCTCAATAAAATGCTCCTCCGCCAATTGCCACGCCCGGGAAACATCCTTAATAAAAATTGCTGTTTTCCCTTCCCTTTCACACTGACTATACCAACCATTATGACCTTCTGCGGTTTCTTCCCTCAGTAATAGATGAATCTGGGCTATCTGTCCCGCTTTTTCCAAATGCCAGAGCAATTGATTATAAATATAGCCATCATCCTCTAAACTATGCCAGTTTGATCCCCCTAAATCCCCCTTACTAAGGGGGACTTCCACCTCTTTTCCCCCCTTTTCAAGGGGGGTTAGGGGGGATCTCTTAATCTGTTTTTGATACCGTTGTAAAAGCTGTTGATGTGCCTCAGCCATTGATAACCCTAACCCCGGTAATCGATAATCCGTTTCAGGATGAGGAGACGCTAGGATCAGATTTCGGGCTAAATCATGTAACAAATCATGGACGCGATAACTCGTTAATAGTTCACTAGAAACCCCCGTTAATAATAAAGCTTTACCCCGTAAATATCTTAAAGTTTGTCTCGCTTCTCTAACCTGACAATCCCATAAAGTCGCCGCTATTTTTTCGGTAATGGTAACATCATCGGGTAACACCCCTAACCAGCTAAATTGTCTCAATCTTTGCCCATTTAACCGCTTTAAACTGAGATTAAAGCAAGCAATTAAACTATAATGTTTTCGTTTTTCTTCATTGGCAGTATCTCCAGCTTCCAAGCGGTCTAAAATTTCTAAATGAGCGATTTCTGCTCGTAAATCTTCGATTAATTCAGCCCAAGGAATCCCATCTTCAATTTGTGCCGCCGTTAACTCCAAAGCTAAGGGTAAATAACCGACAATTTTGGCTAATATTTTGGCTTGTTTCTGATCTGCTAAATTTAATTCATGCTTTAAATAACCCGTTAATAAGGCTAAAGATTGGCTTTCCGTCATCACATCCAAATCATAACGAATTGCCCCTTTAACGGGAACTTCTCTAGTGGTTACTAATAATTTACAGTGATTTACTGCTACTCTAAAAGGATCAATATCTTCCACATTCCAGAGATCATCTACTACTAATAAAGCCTTTTTATCTGCCAATAAAGTCCTCAAGTGTAAGGATGCCGCATCAATACCCGTCGGCTTAAAATTATAATCTCCTAAAGCTTGAATCCAGCCATGAAGAAAGGATAAAATATCTGGTTGTTGTCCTAATGTTGCCCAGAAAATGCCATCAGGAAAAAAGGCTTGAACTTCTTTTTCTTGTGCTAAAGCTGCCGCTAAAGTGGATTTACCAATACCTCCTAAGCCATAAATCGCACTAATAACTAAAGTCCCCGTTTTTTCCGTTATTTCTGACAATAAAAGTTTTTTTAACTCAATACTAACCTCTGGACGTTCGACAAAATAACTCGGTTTAGGAGGAGCTTGATTGCGATAGGAAGAAGATTTTAAAGAAGCGGATATAACGGGTTTAGGTTCAGGATCAATATCATGGTTTTCTAATATCTCACACCATTCAGTATTGTCATAAACCCTTGCCAAAGATTCAGCTTCTAAAGATGCTGGACGATCTCTAATTGGCTGTTTAGATTGTACCCCAATCACTAACCCATAACAAACAATTGCTGATCCCGATGTTCCCTGCCAAGGTGACTGATCTTCTGCTAATCTTTCTAACTGTTCATCGGTGGGTTGTATGTCTTGACTATCTTTAATATTTAATAACAAACGGTGATGAGGAACACGATTAGCTACATCAATAGTTCCCTCAATATGTAACCCTGTGGCGTATTTTATATTATCTTCAGCATACCGTAAAAATAAAGGAAAGCCCAAACAGTCAAATTTAACTTTTTGGGTGCTACTCGCATCAGGTAACAACCCAAAGTCTACAGGATCAAAAGTTTCGATAGTTTCTGGTAATTCAACTAAAGCTATATCTATATTATCCGGTGCTTTCCAAATTACTTTAGCGTCTATATCCTGCTTATCAGAATAGTCTGATGCTGATCTAAATCGTACTTTACAGTCGTTACTATTATCAAATAGATGCCGACAAGTCAAGAGTAAACGTCCCCCAATTCGATAGGCAGTGCCGTATTTAGGGGCAACAATTTCTAAAGCGCGATCGGGTTGGAATTGGGGCATAACTTATCGGATTGATGTAACCTATTCTTCTGGGATGGCGATGGGTTACGCTTCGCTAACCCATCCTACAAATTAACTGCTTTGGGGGCAAGCATTGCGTCCCTAGAAGTATAAAATTCTAATCGGGAATATCATCACTTGCTGTCAATACAGGTTTTCCATCTTTCCAAATGGGTTTAAGGGGAATTTTAATTCTATGGGTTATCGTATCTTTATTGGTGACACCCCCACCCATTTCTACTACCCAAAATTTTAGCCCACCTTTTCCTTCTTTCGACTGCTCAACCACAAATTGAACCTCTAATTCAATGTCACCCACCTCAAAGCGAATCTGCTCACCCTCAGAGGCTAAAATAGATTGACTCAGTTCAACCCGCAATGCTTCTAAGGTTTCTCGAAGTCCAACTTTATTGATGTCCATAATTCTCTAGTTATTTTTGAAGGATGCAGACCAAAACCCTTTCAATTCTATCGTTTTTCTGAAACTTTAGGGCAGAGAGATTGCCTTTATCCAATTGATATAATAGCCCAACCCGATCGCTAAGGAAAGCGCGGGTTGGGAAAAGACATCGACCTAATATTATCTCAAGACTAAAATGACAAATTGAATTAGCATCGAGCTATTTTGCTAATACAAGGTGTCAAGATAAAACTAAGGAGCTAAACGTTGCCTTTGCCAAGTACCATCTTCTTGACGATAATAACAGAGACGATCATGGAGACGACTGGGGCGACCTTGCCAGAACTCGATTAAACTAGGAATTAGGCGAAATCCGCCCCAATGAGGAGGACGGGGAACTTCACGACCCGCATATTCTTCTTTTAGTTCTGCTAGGCGTTTTTCGAGTATATCTCGCCCAGAAATCACTTCACTTTGATTGGAGGCCCAGGCCCCTAAACGAGATTCCCAGGGACGGACAAAAAAGTAATTATCCGATTCCTCCTCGCTGATTTTTTCTACAGTTCCCTCGATCCTAATTTGCCGTTGCAATTCTCCCCACCAAAACACTAGGGCTGCATTGGGATTAGCGATTAATTCCTGTCCTTTGGCGCTGTGGTAGTTGGTAAAGAGAACAAAACCGCGAGGATCGAAGTCTTTTAACAGTACCATGCGGGCCCGGGGTTTACCCTCCGGGGAAATAGTGGCTAAAGTCATAGCGTTGGGTTCCAATCTTCCCGAAGATACCGCCCGTTCTAGCCATTGTTTAAATACAATGAAAGGATCGGCAGATGTTTCTGACTCTAGCAATTCTTCGAGATTGTAGTCCAAGCGCAGGTCAGCGATCGATATGTCCATGGTTTTGCTTGCTAAATTCTATCCTTTGAGATCCTACAAGATTCTACAATCATGACTATCACCTCGGCCAGTGACGCGATCGCATCTCTTTTAGAAATGGCGGAACAGGGAGAAATTGACCCCTGGGATGTGCAGGTTATTGATGTGATCGATCGCTTTTTGGCAGAATTGGGGTTATTAAATGATCTAGATTTAGCCATGGCCCAAGCTAATTTACCCCAATCGGGACAGGCTTTTTTATGGGCTTCTATGTTAGTTTTATTTAAGGCTGATACCCTAGAAAGATTGTCTTTGGAACAGCAAGAAGAAAGTCTGATTGATGAGGAAATTAGCGAGTTAGAACGGGAATTAAGAACTTTACCCCGTTATCTAGAAAATCATATTCGCCGTCGTACTGCTGCCCCACCACCGCGAAAAAGACGGGTAACTTTACAGGAGTTAATCACTCAATTACAACAGATTGCCCTAGAGATTGAAGCTTTACCGAAACTGCCTGTAGTTGTCCCGAAACCCCGGCCCCAATCCCGACGGGAAGCGGTACAAATTATCACGGAATTGGCCCACCAAGAAAACCTGACGGAATTGGCAGCGGAACTGGACTTTTTTTTGCAGAGAAAGTTTTTTCAATTAGAGAAAAATGAGATAGAGTTTGAGTATTTATTAGATTTATGGCAAGCGGAAAAACCCTCTAGTCACTCGGCAACACAGGAAAAGGTGGCGATTTTTTGGGCTTTACTTTTACTGGCTTCTCAATCAAAAGTGGAGTTAAAACAAGAGGATTTTTATCAGGATTTGAGTATTTCTTTAATTAGGGTTTGCTGAAAAGCTTTTTCGTGGGGGTAGGGTGTGGGGTGTAGGGTGTAGGGTGTGGGGTTTTACCGATTTTCAGGTGGTCAACTACCTAATTTTCAGGGAAAAAGTACCTGAATTTTCCCCCCGATCACTCCAATGGTAGGCACTTTTTGAAGGAAAAAAAGTCTAAAAGTCTTACCCAACAAGGTTTTTAGATTTATTCAGCCAACCCTAATTAGGGTTGGCTGAAAAGCTTTTTCAGCCAACCCTAGATAGCTTACTATCTTAGCGGGTTAAGGCCGCGCCTCTTTCGTACAAAGTGCGGGCATAATCGGTCCAAGTACCTTGGCCCCAATAACGGAAACAACTGGTTTGCACGAGCAAATTATAAAGCAGTGCCTCCAGATAATCCGGTCGTCGGGTGAAGCTAGGATCCGCCTGTACTAAAGGATCATATTTCTCGTGGAATTTAGCGCTTAATTGGTTCATCGGTTCGAGAACATTTTCGTAACCGCGCACCCAACTGAGATCATTGGTCCAAGATGCCCCATCCATGGTAAAACGGTGGTCGGACTGTTTTAACTCAGCGATCGCCTGTTCCACTGCTTCTGGGGTAGCGGCATCGGGATTAACTCGCTGCCAGATTTTATGCTGGTGTACGGCTTGAATTGGGGGATAATCTTGGGGATTAACGCCAGCGGCCTCGATTAACTCCAGATATTCCGTGCCGTTAAATCCTGCCACAGTGGAACCCCCCTGCATTTCCCGCCAAGGATTGGGAAAATCGCGAGGAAATTCATTCATCATCACGCCACCATTTTCACCGTCGGCAATCTGGGAACCTAGGGAAGGAACCCAAACGCCGCCGATTTGCTGTTTACCGCGGCATTTGGCCTCGTGGTAGGGTTGCATTTGGGCGACTAATTTGGTGTCGGAACCCTGGGTTTTAATCAAAGCAGTAATCGCAATCACTTCCCCGCGAGAATTACGGGCCACCAGGCGATTAGGAATATATTTTTGTTCCTGACTCAATCCCGAACCGTCGAGATTTTCCACCGAGTGTTCCTGTACCAATAACCAACGATAGCCGCATTCTTTCAGGGCTTTAATATACTCGTAGAGGGTATCGGGATGGTTAGGAAGGTGCATTTCCGGGGGAGAGAACCCTTTGACTCGTTTCAGGGCATCGGGGCCAAAAATCGAGGCAAAATAGGTTTGCCATGCTTGCATCTGTAATTTTAGATCGGGAATCGGTGTGGAAGGAGCCACCGCATGACTCCACATCGTCCCCAACCATTCCACATAGGGTTGATATTGACTGTTACAGGTGATTAATTTGAGTTTATCGAGGATATCCTGCCGTCCCATCTGTACCAAACCCCAGAGGAGATTGCCGGAATAATCGAGCATAATCCGGGGATTACAGCCTTCCGCCACCAATTCCGGGATAAAATCGCCCATGCGACTGTAACACCAGGCAAAAACGCTGGCATTATGGTTATCACCATCCCCCTGATTCTCGAACATATGCTGGAGATTGCAGATTAATTCACCATTAACACCCGCGGGGATGGTGGGTTGGTGCATATGCAAGGCACAGGCAAAACCAGCCTTGATATGGTCTAATTGGAGATTTGTTGTCGGTAAAAAGATCGGATCATCGTGATTAACAATCGCTGCGATTTCCTGTTCCCAACCGCAAATAGTCGGTAGTCCGGGGCGGATTTCCGTGATAGCGTTCGATTTCGATGATACGGGTGTAGCGATCATAATTTTTCAGGCGAATAGATTGAGATAGTTTGTCCCCACTCTCCCAGGGACAACTTTGTTTACTGGCAACAGGTCACTCTTGACTGTTCACTGCTAACTGAGCTAAGAGTGCGGACTTGATCCTATCCCATTTATACTGGGAGTAACCCTCTCCAGACACAAGCCTTCGTAACTCGTTAAAAATCAAGATGATTCTTTACTGAACTTAACCGATCCTCGCACTATGATACAAACAACTATCCGCCCTTTTACCTGTAAATTTTAACCATGTTCTCGGCGACTACCGAAATTCTTGTTATCTTCTTCCTGATCCTCCTCAATGGAGTCTTTGCTCTCTCGGAAATTGCCATTGTCTCGGCCCGCAAAGTCCGTTTAGAACAATTAGCCAGAGATGATCGAAGGGCGGCGGTGGCCTTAAAATTGGCCAATGATCCCAATCAAATTTTATCGACGGTGCAGATTGGCATTACCCTAGTGGGTATCTTTGCCGGGGCCTACGGAGGAGCTAATTTATCGGTCAGTGTGGCGCAATTATTGGCCCAAGTTCCTGTTTTAGCCCCCTACAGTCAAGCTTTGGGATTAGGATTAGTGGTGTTAATTATTACCTATCTATCCCTAGTGGTGGGGGAATTAGTGCCGAAACGGTTAGGTTTAAGTAATCCTGAAAAAATCGCTATCCTCGTTGCTGATCCTCTGAATAGGTTATCAAAAATTGTTTCGCCCATTGTCCATCTTTTGAGTCAATCGACTAATCTGATTCTCGGTTTGTTGGGGATTAATACTAATAACAATGATTCCCCAATTACGGAAGAAGAATTGAAAATTATGCTTAAACAGGGAACCGCAGCGGGAACCTTTGAGGAAGCAGAACAGGATATGGTGGAAAGGGTGTTAGGATTGGGCGATCGCCGAGTAAGCCAGATTATGACCACGCGCCCAGATATTATTTGGCTAGATTTGGAAGATAGTGCCGAAATTAACCGCCAGAAGCTAATTGAGAGCAATCATAACCGTTTTCCTGTGTGTCAGGGCAGTTTAGATGAGGTTTTGGGGGTAATCGAAGTCACAGACTTATTGGCAGATTGTTTAACCGGTGAAAGTTTCGACCTGACGAAGGATTTACAACAGCCGCTTTTTGTGCCGGAAAGCACTAGGGGTTTAAAGGTTTTAGAATTGGTGCAGCAAAGTGGTCATCATATTGCCTTGGTAGTGGATGAGTACGGGGTAATTCAAGGATTGGTGACGCGCAAGGATATTTTAGAGGCAATTGTCGGCGATTTACCCCAATTAGATAACATTGAAGATGCTCAGATCGTGCAGCGGGAAGATGGTTCTTGGTTGATCGATGGTACAGTGGCGATCGAAGATTTTAAAGAGTTATTTGAAATCAGTGAATTACCGGGGGAAAAACAGGGCAATTATCACACTTTAGGTGGTTTTATTATTACCCATCTTGGCAGGATTCCGGGGGCTGCCGATCATTTTGAATGGCAAAGGTTGCGCTTGGAAGTGGTGGATATGGACGGTAATCGTGTCGATAAGGTGTTAGTCACGCTATTGTTAGATGATTTGTAAGTAATTGTTAGTAAACATCTAGATTTTTTCAAGCTTGTGAAGACCGATACAATTTTTTATCAACTCTTGCAAACCTTTCCGGGGTTAATTTTTGAATTACTGGGAGAATCAACCCAGAAAGCTGAAAATTATCAATTTTCCTCCCGAGAAATCAAAGAATTAGCGCGTCGTTTTGACGGTATTTTTTTACCGACCACAGCAGCACCGGAACTAATGATTTACTTTGTTGAAGTGCAATTTCAGGATAAAAGTGATTTTTATTGGCGATTTTTAACAGAAATTGTCATCTATCTCAATCAGTATAAACCCGTTCAGGATTGGATAGCTGTAGCTTTATTTGCCTCCAGGGATCTGGATAATAACTTTCCCTATCAACTGCGGGGATTTGAGATAACGGGACAGATCAGACCTATTTATTTAGATGAATTAATCGATAGTCCGGCTCCGTCTCTGGGTTTAGGAATTATTCAGTTAATTGTCGCTACACCCCAATTAGCACAGCAACGAGGAAAACCACTTTTAGAAAAAGCGATCGCTGAAATTGATGATCTAGTTTTCCAGCAAAAAGTTGTAGAATTAATTGAAAGAACCTTAGCCTATAAATTTACTAATCTTAGTCGTGCGGAGTTAGAAGCTATGTTCGGATTAGATGATCTCAGACAGACTCGACTTTATCAAGAAGCTAAACAAGAAGGTCGTGAAGAAGGTCGTGAAGAAGCTAAAACTGAAGCGATCGCTGGTTTACTAGCTTTAGGTTTAAGTATAGAACAGATTGCCACTGCTTTGCAATTAGAACTTACCAAAGTACAAGAGACAGCGGCCAAATTATCCCCCCCAAATTAGAAGGATAAATTATTAGGTTTCTCCCTGACTTTACCCTATTCATTCATATTACGATAGGTAGCCACTGCCGAGGGAGAAATGCGATTGAGATAACGGAAAATCCAATATTTTAAGACTGTATCCAAGATAACGGGAAAAGTGGCGATAAAGAGAAAATTAAACTGGCGATTTTCCGGTAAACCGAAATGACGACTTAATCCTTCTAGGATCACTTCCCAACCGTGGGGAGAGTGGAAACCGACAAATATATCGGTAAAGAGAATAATTAAAAAAGCTTTAGCTGAATCGCTAAGATTATAGAGAATGCCATCCAGAAAAGACTTGACAATCTCGATTTCCCGACGACTAAAAGCGACAACAAAACCAAAGGCAATCAGGGAACAAATATCGGCGAAAATATTAGCGATCGCATTTAAACCTCGTTGGCGAAATTCTTCACTTAGTACCGCGGCTTTTTTGGTAATTTCTCCCTCGATTTCTTCGTTAGATAATTTGGGTGCTAAACCAATCATACCTCGAAAATGTAAAGCTTCCTCAAATCTTCTCAATTCCGAAAAAGCTTCTTCTTCTAAATCCTGATTGATAAAAATAAACTGTTCCTGTTGTTGGAAATATTTATTAACCAAGGGGGTAATCAGGAAAGTTTTGGTTAATTGCTGGGTCAACAAAGGAACAATAATTAACAGTAAAATAAACTTGAGGGAAATGGCTGTTTTATAACGAGAATTGCGAAATTTCTTTAAAACTGCCTCCTCCGATTCCTCCGCTTGGGGATCAATTTCCTGTTTAATGCGATTAAAAGTATTGACAAAAGAACGGGGTAAAACCCCCGGTTTTTCCGTAGCTTTTTGGGATTTATTACTTTTGATTATTTCCTCATCTTCAATACTACCCGCTGCTAAAAAAGAGCGATTTCTAGAAGTCTTATTTTTGGCTGTTTCCTGCTCAAAATTTCTGTTCTGGATACTTTTGGGAACATCTTGAATATCTTCTTGCCAATAATTATCTTGATATTTTCCGATAATACTATCGATAAACTGAAGTTTTTTCAGACAAACATCTGTGGTGACAGTAATCACCCCATTATTAATTGTCGGTTGATTAGGTCCGAAAGTATTAACGATTGATCGACTAGCTTTAAACTCCGTCAATCTGACTTTAATTTTTTGCAGATAACCTTTAACTTCTGCGATAAAATAGGAATTAGTGCTGCTGCCATAATTCGAGAACTCCGCTGCCACTTTTCGCCCTTGAAAATGCTTATCTTCTATTTCCTTAATCTTCAAAGCTGCATGATAGGCCTCATCTAAAGAACGTTCAGGAGTTTGTAATAACCATTGATTAACACCTTGCAAAATCCGATTAAGATTCATAGGAAACAATTACTTCCACAAGGGAGAAAAGCTAGAGTACCGATCAGTTATCTTAACAAATACAATCGAGAAAAAACGATGTCAATCATACCAATTTGGATCGAAGGTGGCACGCGATCAGGAAAAACCACCGCTTTAGTCGGGGAATTTCGGCGCTGGGTGTCTCGCGATCGATCAAAATCATCCCCCCTTCCTCGATCGATCTTAGTTTTCGCTGCCAACGATGATAATAAACGGGAATTAGCCGATCGATTAGCCATTGCTGTTAGGGGTAGCTATCCGATTCTCTGCAAAACCCCTTTAGGTTTTCTCACCGATGAAGTCATCCTGTTTTGGCCGTTAATTTTCGAGTTTTTGGAGCTAAAAGCGCAATTTCCCCGCCGATTACGCCCAGAAACGGAGCAGGAACTCGCCACCCGTCTCTGGCAACCAGCAATCGCTGAATTCTTCCAGCTTACTAGCATAAATGAATATCGTTTCGTCCGTCAAGTTCTCGATTTGTTACAATTAGCCGGCGCTAGTGGTGTTCCCGCAGAAAAGATACCCGAAAGATTAGCCGACGGATTATCAGAAACAGATCTAAAACGAGTTTTAGCGATTAATGAGCAGGAAACACCAGAAAAAGTGGGAGAATTAATCATTCAATGGCGTGATTGGTCTCTAGAACGTGGTTTATTAAGTTATGGTATCATCTACGAACTCTATTGGCGCTATTTATTTCCTGATAGTCGTTATCAGCAGCAACTATTAAAACGCTTCCGGGGAGTTTTTGCGGACGATGTGGACGATTATCCGGCTATTGCCAAGGATTTACTCAGTTTTTTCCTCGATCATGATTATTTTAGCGTTTTTACCTACAATCCCCAGGGAAAAATTCGCTTAGGATTAACTGCCGATCCCGATTATCTACAAAAATTAGCGGCACGCTGTCAAATTATGTCATTATCTACCACTGACGGGTTAGCTGCTCAGTTTAGCGAGACGGTTCTCTCCTTAATCAGCGACGGTAACTATCTTGGCAATCTTCCCGATCAATTCATCTCCCTGCAAACCACCTCTCGCGCCGAATTGTTACGGAAGACAGCCACAGCTATTATTCAAGCAGTCAAGCAAGGGGCAGTAAAACCCGAAGAAATCGCCGTTATTGCCCCCGGTTTAGACGAAATCGCCCGTTATAGCCTGATGGAAATTTTAACCGGTGCTGGGATAGCCGTTCAACCCCTCAACGAACAACGACCCCTGATCAGTTGTCCTCTGATTCGGGCATTATTGACCCTTCTCGCCCTTGTTTATGAAAATTTGGGGCGTTTAGCCCCCCAAGAGGCTATAGCGGAAATGCTGGTGATTTTTAGCCGTTATCGCTGGGATGAAGAACAAAATTTAATTCCCGATATCGATCCAATCCGCGCCGGATTAATTGCCGATCATTGTTATCAAGTGGATCTGGAAAATCCCCGTTTATTAGCGATCGAAACTTTTCCCCGTTGGGATCGCTTAGGACAAAAAGCTTGTACTGCCTACGAAAGAATTTGTCACTGGATCGAAGGGATGAAAAAACGGCAGCAAGAAGCGAAACTTTTCCCGATTTTTGTCTTAAATCAAGCGATCGAACAATTATTAAACGATGGGGAAAATTTGCCCTTCGATCACTTGGCAGCTTTGCGAGAATTAATGGAAACTGCCCAACATTTTTGGGAGATTGATCGCCGTTTGCGTGAGAGTGAACCCTCTTTTCAAAGTCCCAGCGAAACTATTAGTCAGTTTATGCAACTTTTGCGTCGTGGCACAATCACTGCTAATCCCTATCCTGTGCGACAATTTATTAAATCTTCCCCGGCAGTTACCCTAGGCAATATCTTTCAATATCGTTCTTTTCGTTCTAGTCATCGTTGGCATTTTTGGCTAGATTGTTCCTCCCCACTCTGGGAACAAGGAGGTGCTTCCACTCTTTTTGCTGCGCCGATTTTTTGGCGAGAAAGTCCCTATCAACGCTGGACAACGGAAGCAGAATTAGAGGAAAATCAGGCACGTTTACAGAGAGTTTTAAGGGATTTATTAGCAAGGGTAAGCGAAAAAGTTATCCTCTGTCACAGTGATTTAGGAGTATCGGGAACCGCTCAAACCGGACAACTTTTATCCTTAGTACAAGCGGCAAAAGAATATGATTAAGGACTAGAACAAAATTAACTTCTTGGTTAGGAGATGCAAAAGGCAATAGGCAATAGGCAAAAAGGGGAAATAAATAATCAGTTTTTAATAACTAGATTTAGTATAAAGCCTTTTTGGGGTTGTAAATTAAAAGCTACCACCCCCGAACCACACAAGGGTTCTATCCAACGATCAAAGTTTTGCTGATCCGCTAAACTTTTGATTGATGATAGCAGTTTAGTTTTGATACCTTGACATTTAATCGGTGGAACAATGACGGTTGTTTTCATTAACAACTAATAAATAATTAAATGAATACACTGGGGGAAACATTGAAAATCTCTCCTAAAATTTTCCCTTGAGCTTTACTAATCGATCGCTTGCCATTAACAATCTCAGAAACCACACCCTTAGAACCAATTTTACCAACTAAATCAGCTTGTTTCATGTTGTTAGCTGACATTAAGTGTAATAATACTTCCTGCGGTGAAGCTGGTTCGGGTTGAGGTTGTTTGGCATCAAAATCCTTAATAATTGTCGCCATTAATTTAACCATCGCGGTTTCTTCTGGTAGTCGATCCTGTTTACTAATTAGATTAAGGAGAAGATGACGCGCTTGCTCATATTATTCCTCATTTTCAATAATCTTGGGTTGAAATTTAGTCAACAGTTGATTATAAATATTTTGATTAAGTGCTAGAGTCATTTTTCTTTCGGTTAGACTGAACTTTTTGGGTGTGTTACTGCTTAACTTAAACCAGTGATTTTAACCAACTGTACCAAGCATCTAAACCTTCTCCAGTGGTAGCGGAAACTTGAAAAACTTTCAGATTGGGATTAACTTGATAGGCGTAATCTAAACAGCGATCGAGGTTAAAATTAACGTAGGGCAGTAGGTCTATTTTTGTCAAGATCATGACTTGAGAAGCGTGGAACATATAGGGATATTTAATCGGTTTATCTTCTCCTTCGGTGACGGAAAGAATGACGACTTTGGCATTTTCTCCCAAATCAAATAAAGCAGGACAAACTAGATTACCAACATTTTCGATCATCACTAAAGAATTCATCGGTGGATCGAGTTCGATTAATCCTCTCTCTACCATTGATGCTTCTAAATGACAACCTGTTCCGGTGTTAATTTGGATAACCTGACAACCGGTTTCACTAATTTTTTGGGCATCATTAGCTGTTGCTTGATCTCCCTCAATGACACTGATAGGAATAGCGGTTTTTAAATCGGCAATTGTGCGAGTTAACAGGGTAGTTTTTCCCGAACCGGGGGAAGAAACCAGATTAAGAGCAACAGTTTTTCTCCCCTTCAACCAACCGCGATTTTGTGCCGCTAATAGATTATTTTTTGCCAGCAGGTTTTGCTCAACTTGGAGAATATTACCATGAATTTGAGCGTGAATTTCCGCAGGATGATGGGGATGCTCATGCTCGTGAGCGTGAGCGTGAGCTTGATGGCTATGACTAATAACAGTACCATCGGCTAAAATATGTTCATGGGTTCCCGTTTGCGGATTAGTTAATGTTACTTCCGAGTTATCAGAACAACCACAGGTTACACACATAAGGATTCTGTCTCCAACGATTTGAGATTTAATTCTTGACCCTGTAAAATGACTATATTGCGACTACCACATCGATCGCAGATTCCGTAGGGATATTCTAGTTCTAGCTCATTTCCGCAATCTTGGCACTGTCCTAAACCAGAAATTTCCAGAATCTCTAACATTGCCCCCTCTACATTAGTACCTTGACAACAGGTATCAAAACAAAAAGCGATCGATTCTGGCATAATTGCCGTTAGTTTACCAATCTCTAACACCACGCGCCTAACTTTCATTCCTCGCGAGTGTTCTAAAGCAAGTTCAATAATATTTTGGGTGATTCCTAGTTCGTGCATTTTCAGTTATCAGTTATCAGTTATCAGTTATCAGTTATCAGTCATCAGTCATCAGTTATCAGTTATCAAGGAAATTTCAACTAAAACCCCAAAAACCCAACTATTTGAGGGTTCAAAACAGCAAAAATAAGGATTAAATTGCCTAAAATCTGTAAATAGACCATTTAATTGATTATTATTCATTTTTAATTCTCCTGACTCCTGACTACTGACTACTGACTCCTGACTCCTGACTCCTGACTCCTGACTCCTGACTCCTGACTCCTGACTCCTGACTACTGACTCCTGACTCCTGACTTCTAACCCTAACAACAAACTTTTTCAGCAAACCCTAATTAACATATTCTCGGTAATTGTTCACCGACTAACATATCGAGAATTCTGTTAGTGCCGAAAGGGGTTTTTAAGTAAACTAAATTGGGGGGAGAAGCGACGACTTCCCCGATAGAAGCGGCATTTTTACCGTCAGGATGGGAACGCATCACTGCTAAAACGCGATTTTCCGCCTCCGGAGGCACGACAAGGACTAATTTGCCCTCATTTGCCAGATAAAGCGGTTCTAAGCCCAATAATTCGCACATTCCTCGCACTTCTTCCCGGATGGGGATCGCCGTTTCCTGCACCTGTATTCCCACCCCTGAACTTTGGGCGAATTCGTTTAAAACCGTGGCTAATCCGCCTCTAGTGGCATCCCGCATCGCTTTAACTTCCGGGCAAACTGCCAGAATTGCAGAAATTAAAGAATTCAGGGCTTGACAATCGCTTTCAATTGTGCATTGCAGGTCTAATTCGCCCCGGGCAATCAGAATGGCGGCACCGTGCTCCCCCAGAAAACCGTTAATCAAAATGCGATCACCAACTTGTAAATTATTGGCACTGGAATGGATTCGGGCCGGAATTACCCCCACTCCAGAGGTATTAATAAATATTTGATCCCCTTGTCCCCTGGGAACGACTTTTGTATCCCCGGTGACGATTTTTACCGCTGCTTTGTCGGCGGCTATTTTCATGCTGGTAACGATGGTTTTTAGGGTGTCGATAGATAAACCTTCTTCGAGGATAAAACTACAACTGAGATAGAGAGGAATTGCCCCACCGACAGCCAAATCATTAACGGTTCCATTGACTGCTAAACTGCCAATATCACCCCCCGGAAAGAATAGGGGAGAAACCACATAGGAATCGGTGGTAAATGCCAAGCGATCGCCTATTTTAGCCAAATCTTTAATCTCAAATCGGGCTTGATCTTCAAGGGGTGCCAGTAAGTTATTATCGAAGTTATTAACGAATATCTCGTTAATTAAATCCCGCATTGCTCTGCCACCGCTGCCATGGGAGAGAGTGATATTTGTGTCGGTAATTTTTGTTTTTTTTAATTTTAAAGAAGCTGAAGGAGTGCTAGTCATAGGTGAGGTAGTAAGTTTTCGTTTTGGGTAGTCGGTGGCCGATAGCAAATTAGGTTACACTTTATCTTGATGAAAAACGCTGTCATAGCTTACTGCTAGATTATCTTAATGGGTTTCTGGTATTTCTCGCACTTTTTCTACAGTTAAGTCCAAGGCTTGAGCAATTTGTTCTACCGTTAAACCTAAAGCCAATAAACGCGGCACAGATTCCAGTTTACCTTCCAGTTTACCTTCCAGTTTACCTTCTTCTCGAACGTCTTGAAAATAACGGGTTTGTTTCAGTTCATCTAAACTAAACATGGCTTCTATCTCCCGGCGACTTAGACGTGGTAATTTATAGATAAGGATCGTTTCTATTAATTGTAGGAAGTTTTGCGGTTGGGTAAATTCAGTTCGCACTCGTTCAATAAGTTGTTTGGCTGTTGCCACTGCTTGATTTTCTTTAGCAATAATTAATTTTATAGTGGCAATACCGAGGGAATCTTGATTAATATCATCTAGTTCATCTAAATAGATTCGCGTCACTCTCCCAGATGTCAATAAGTCTTGATAACGTACAATCTTATCTGATTCTACCCGACGATGGGGATAAATGACCACCCCGCGCCAATCATTGTTAAAAGCAGTTTTACTGAGATATAAGAAGATTTCAGCAAAGAAACGGCCATAAAAATTCTGATCATCTTGAAATTGCACCTCGCAGAAATAAATAGGAATGCTAGGACCGGTAATATTGGGCAAAAATACGCCATCAATACGAAAAGCTAGTTGCTTGATTTCGACGGAATCAAAGCGGTAATTCTCGGCTTCTCCGGGGGAAAGGTTGATTAATTCAAAGAAAATTGACGGATAAGATTGAAAAAGATCATAAAAAATACTGTCGGTTTTCATGCCCGGACTTGTGGTGTAAACTATGCAAAAATATAGAGATAGAGAGTTTTCCTACTAATTAGCCTGATTATAGCAGTTATCTTTGCCAAAACAAATGCTAAAAGCCGATCCGGGAAAAGCTAAGTAGGTAGGTGTTAAAAGTTGTCAGACACCCCCCTTATTAAGGGGGGATTAAGGGGGGACTAAGGGGGGATCGGCACCCCCCTTATCAAGGGGGGCAGGGGGGATCAGAGGCAAAATCTATCTTCAATTTAATTATAACTACTTACTTAATAGCTAAAATAACTGACAACCGATCGAGTCTAAACATCTCCCCCTGGTCAGGGTGCTATAGCTGACAATGAGTCGCTATAATAGAATTCGCCGATCGCTAACTTCTCCCTCGGTAAAATTTCTATGAATGGAAGACTGAACAAGCTACAACAAGATTTAAAGAACATAGAAACGGAAGTGGCAAATTTAGCCGAAAGAATGCGAGAAAAATACCGAATTTATCTTGATTTACTCGGTGAATCTCTCTATAAACAGGCGATCGGGGCAGTGTATCATATCTGTACCCGCTACTATGGGGGGGAATTTCTGGCTCTCTCCCACAGCAATCGTCAGAAACTACAAGAGGAGATCAAAGCTCTAGGACAAGAGGCTAAAGCCAGTTTACAGCAATTGGGTGAGCAGAGCTTCGATCGAGGGGCATTTTCAGGGGTAGGATTCTCTAAAAGTCCAGCAGAGACGAAAAATACCCCAGATTTCTTGAAACTTTTTCTAAACAAACCAGAAAATCTAGCCGCAACTGGAGAGATTAATAACCCCGATATTTTACTTTATTGTTGTCGAGTGCTGGAAAAAAACTGTATCGAGATTCTCAATCATCTCTCCAAACAAATTAATCAGCAACTACAAAAAGCTTATATTCTTCCCCCTCATCTACCCAGTCAAATTATCGATATGGCAATTCAAGCGGGAGAAGAGGGACAATCCCTAGGTGGAGGAAATAATATGTTAAACATTTTAGTAGAAGCTAAAAACCCTGAACCAGAGGAGGAAAAAGATGAAGATGAAGATGAAGATGAAGATGATGGGGATGAGCATGATTTTTCAAGTGGCAAAGTCACTAAAGTAACGGCGATTCATCTACGAATGGCTGAACTGGAATTTGCTGATACGCGCTTAAGTGTGGAAAGAAATCAAATTCGCTCCCTTTGGGAACAATTAAATCGTCTAGGGGAACAATATCATCGTATTCGCAAAGAATATACTATCGCTCAAGCGGAAGCGGCATGGCGCAGTAGTTGGTACGATTAATCAGTTATGATCAAACAGGGGTATCAGGGAAGCATAATACTGGGAAATTTGGAGTCAAGAGGCAATTATGAAAGGGGAAATACCCGACTGGGTGAGATTACAAAAAGCCTTATCTGTAGAAGCGGAAAAAGGTTATCCCGATCTTCAGGGAAATCAGTACCGTTTTAGCGAGTTTTTCTGTCTTAGTTTCGGGGATAATCCTCCCGTGGGAATTTCCACCAGTGAGAGAAATCGCTGGCGAGAATTAGCCCAAAAATTTGCCCAATATTCCCAGTTTAATCCCAGACAAAGACAACAATTAGTCACCGAAACTCGCAATTTTTTACAACAATTACGGCAAACTTTAGAAGCAACCCCCACCCCAAAAGAACCAGCTGTGGCGAAAATTATTAATACCACTCCCATCACGGCAAAGGCTATTTCTCCACGGCAAGTTACCCTCGAACAACCCTTGAAATATCTAGCGGAAGTGGGAGAGAGAAAAGCTGGTCTTTTAGAAAAATTAAACCTCCACAAAGTTGAAGATTTATTATATTATTATCCCCGGGATCATATTGATTACAGTCGTCAAGTCAATATCGCCAATTTAACCGAGGGGGAAACGGTAACTTTAGTAGGGAATGTCAAGCGCTGTAATTGTTTTACTAGCCCCAAAAATACCAAGTTAGCTATCTTTGAATTGCTCTTACAGGATCGCACTGGACAGATAAAATTAAACCGTTTTTATGCGGGAACTCGCTATACTAATCGTGCTTGGCAAGAAGGACAAAAAAAACTCTATCTGGTGGGTTCGGTGGTGGCGGTTAGTGGTTTAGTCAAAGCGGGTAAATATGGGTTAACTTTAGAAAATCCTGAATTTGAATTATTAGACAGTTCTGGGGCAAGTATTGAGTCCTTAAAAATCGGGCGTATTCTGCCGGTTTATCCCCTCACCGATGGAGTACCCGCCGACCTAATTAGAAAGGCTGTAGTCGCCGCTTTTGGGGCAGTAGAGGCGATAAAAGATCCCTTGCCTTTCGGTCTAAGAAAACAATACGGATTAATCGATTTAAAAACGGCAATTACTAACATTCATTTCCCTAATAATGCCGAGATTCTAAGTCAAGCGCGACGGCGATTAGTCTTTGATGAATTCTTCTTTTTACAATTGGGTTTTCTGCGGCGGCGGCAACAGTATCGTCAGACACAAAAAAGTGCTGTTTTTAGTGCTAAGGGTCAACTAATTGATCGATTTAATCAGATAATTCCCTTTCAATTAACTAATGCTCAGAAACGAGTTATTGAAGAAATTTTAGAGGATTTAGATTCTAGCACCCCGATGAATCGTCTTGTGCAGGGGGATGTGGGTTCTGGCAAAACAATTGTCGGAGTTTATGCTATTTTAGCGGCCCTACAATCCGGTTATCAAGCGGCATTAATGGCTCCCACGGAAGTTTTAGCAGAACAACATTATCGTAAGTTAGTTAGCTGGTTTAATCTCTTACATTTACCCGTAGAATTATTAACTGGTTCCACAAAAACTGCTAAACGGCGAGAAATTCACGCCCAATTAGAGACAGGAGAATTACCACTTTTAGTGGGAACTCATGCCCTAATTCAAGATGCAGTTAATTTCCGCAAATTAGGTTTAGTTGTTATTGATGAACAGCATCGCTTTGGGGTACAACAAAGGGCAAGATTATTAAGCAAAGGAGAGTCTCCCCACGTTTTAACCATGACAGCAACACCGATTCCCCGTACTTTAGCTTTAACCCTGCATGGGGATTTGGATGTGAGTCAAATTGACGAATTACCCCCCGGCAGACAACCGATTCAAACCAGCGCTTTAAATGGGAATCAAAGAAGGGCTGCCTATGATTTAATTCGGCGTGAAATTGCCCAAGGCAGACAAGCTTATGTGATTTTTCCCTTGATTGAAGAATCGGAAAAATTAGATGTTAGGGCTGCGGTGGAAGAATATCAAAATTTATCAGAAAAGATTTTTCCCAATTTTAATATCGGTTTACTCCATGGTCGCATGAGTTCCGCCGAAAAAGAGGAAATCTTAACAGCTTTTCGCGATAATATTCTGCAAATTATTGTCTCAACTACGGTTATCGAAGTGGGGGTGGATGTTCCCAATGCCACGGTGATGTTAATTGAAAATGCCGAACGTTTTGGCCTTTCACAATTGCATCAATTACGGGGGCGCGTTGGCAGAGGTTCCCATCAATCCTATTGTTTACTTTTAAGTGGCAGTAATAGTGCTAATTCCCGTCAAAGATTGACGGTTTTGGAACAATCCCAAGACGGCTTTTTTATCTCGGAAATGGATATGCGATTTCGCGGTCCGGGGGAAGTTTTAGGACAACGACAATCGGGTTTACCAGATTTTGCCCTCGCTAGTTTAGTCGAGGATCAAGAGGTGTTAGTTTTGGCAAGAGATGCCGCCGAAAAAATTATGTTAGATGATCCCCATTTAATCACTTTGCCCAATTTGAAACAAGCCTTAGAAGCTAAATATCAACGGATGTTGGGAGCGGATATTTTAACTTGATTTAGATGTTCAGTGATCAGTAAACAGTAATACTAAATCCAGTTATTAAAAACTGATTATTTATTCTCCGTTTTGCATAGCCCATACTCAACGGATTTACTATTACTTCCGATTTTATCACTCAATCCAAGCTTTTGGGGGGTTCTACCCCCCAAACCCCCCGTTGGGGGCGTGGCGCCGCCCCCAAACCCCCCGCGCA
>NZ_JAPZQJ010000593.1:0-3466 GCF_027530405.1 Microcystis sp. LE19-41.2A
GTCAGATGCCCCCCTTATTAAGGGGGGATTAAAGGGGGGACTAAGGGGGGATCGGCACCCCCCTTATCAAGGGGGGCAGGGGGGATCGAACCTAAAATCCATTTTTAATTTAATTATAACCAGCTACTTACAATCCAACCATTAAAGTTTGTCTGTTAATCGAGTAATCGGCTCTCTTGGCTGCTGTGTAATCAACAGGATCGATCATCGAGATTGTCGGTATAGACTAGAGCCTAACGTCAACCTTTGATCAAGCTGTTGGGATACAATCCAGCAAGGACAAGAGAGCCTGTTTAGAGAATCGATCGCTTTAAGTAGGGCTTGCTGAATAAATCTAAAAACCTTGTTGGATCAGACTTTTAGACTTTTTTTCCCTCAAAAAGTACCAGCCGTTGCGGGGATCGGGGGGAAAATCCCTGGACTTTTTCCCTGAAAATTAGGTAACTGACCACCTGAAAATAGGTAAAACCCCACACCCCACACCCCACACCCCACACCCCACACCCTGCCCCTAGGAAAAGCTTTTTCAGCAAACCCTAAGTGGTGTACTCGGCGTTAATTTTGACGTAATCGTAACTAAGATCGCAACCCCAGGCCGTACCTGTTCCCGAACCGTTACCGATACAGATAGACATTAAAACGGTATCTTCTCGTAAATAAGCCCCGCTTGCTGCCGCTTTCAGGTAATTACTGGCACTAGCTCGATCGAACGCCAGAGGTTGACCATTTTCCATCATCACGAAGTCGCCTAACTTAATTTGTAGATCTTCTTGATGGAAGACAACCCCGGCCCGGCCCGCGGCCGCCGCAATTCGTCCCCAGTTGGGATCTCGACCGAAAACCGCCGATTTTACCAAGGAAGAACCGGCAATGGTGCGAGCAATCTGACGAGCGGACTGATCATCGGCCGCCCCCGAAACCCGCACTTCTATTAAACAGGTGGCTCCTTCCCCATCCCGGGCGATCGCTTTGGCCAGGTATTGACAAACTTCCGTTAACATGGCCTCTAACTTTTGGGCATCCCGGCCCATTTCTGTGATCGCTGTGGTGCGCGATTGACCGTTAGCCAAGGCGATCAGACTGTCATTGGTACTGGTGTCCCCATCCACCGTAATCTGATTAAAACTTTTATTAGCCGCCCGACTTAACATACTTTGCCAGAGAACCGTCGATACTGCGGCATCACAGGTAATAAAGGAGAGCATCGTCGCCATATTCGGGTGAATCATCCCCGATCCCTTGGCAATTCCCCCAATTGTGACCGGACGACCATCGATGGTGGTTTGCAAGGCGATCGATTTGGGGACTAGATCCGTGGTCATAATCGCCCGGGCCGTGCTTTCGCCACCATTTTCCGACAATAAACCTGCTAAGGTCGGTAAAGCGGCGGTTAACGCATCCATGCGAATCCGTTGCCCGATGACTCCTGTAGAAGCCAGCAAAATTGCATCGGCGGGAATCCCTAAAACTTGGCTCAAGGAGGCGGCACTATCGAGGGCATCTTGCCATCCAGCTTCCCCCGTGGCGGCGTTTGCTTGGCCGGCATTACACAAAATCGCCCTGGCGCTGGCTTTAGTTTGTAGGCGTTGACGGCAATAATCGACGCAAGCGGCGCGCACTTGACTGGTGGTAAAGACTCCTGCGGCGATCGCTTCTGTTTCCGAGACAATTAGGGCTAAATCGGGCAAACCGGACGGTTTTAGCCCTGCGGCCATCCCTGCGGATTTAAATCCTTTTGGGGCCGTGATCCCCCCCTCTATTTCCTGCCAATCGGCCATTTTCTCCCGTCTCCTACTCAAATTCGACGATCGATTATAGCAAGTAAAAAGCCAAAAAGTAGCAAAGGGTTTGACCGTTGCGGGTTGGGGAGAGGGGAGTGGGGAGCATAAATAAAAATAATCCAGGAGTCTCGGAGTCTCCTGTGTTCTGATTAAGCTGTCTCTTGGGCAGCGGCTAATTCCTCCAGTTTTTCCTGTTGATCCTTGGCGATACAGGATTGGATCACATCTTCGATATCGCCGTCTAAAATGCGATCGAGGGAAAAATTCTGATTTAAGCGATGATCGGTGAGACGATTATCCTTATAGTTATAGGTGCGAATTTTTTCCGAACGGGAACCAGTTCCCACCTGAGAGCGTCGCATGGAACTGACCGCTTCCTGTTGTTCCTGTAACTTCATATCGTACAGTTTCGCCCGGAGAATCTGCATAGCTCGTTCCCGGTTTTGCAATTGCGATCGCTCCTCGGTACAAAAAACTCGGATTCCCGTGGGTTTATGGATTAAATCGACGGCAGTTTCCACTTTATTGACATTTTGACCGCCTGCCCCCCCGGATCTAGCCGTGGTTAACTCAATATCCTTGGGATCGATATGCACTTCCACATCGTCCACTTCTGGCATAATCGCCACGGTAGCGGTAGAAGTGTGGACGCGACCACTGGCTTCCGTCAGAGGAACCCGCTGCACCCGATGGACTCCCGCCTCAAATTTCAGCTTACTATAGACGTTATCGCCTTTAATCTCTAAAATTGCCTCTTTAAATCCTCCCATATCCGCCGGAGATTCACTCAAAAGGCTAACTTTCCAGTTTTGAGTTTCGGCATATTTTGAGTACAAGCGAACTAAATCCCCCGCCCAAATACTGGCCTCATCACCTCCGGTCCCAGCGCGAATTTCTAGCATGATATTCTTTTCATCGAGGGGATCCCGGGGCAGCAGCAGAATTGTTAATTGGTCTTCCAAAGTGGCGATTTTTTCCTCTAATTCTGCCACTTCTAGGGCGGCCATTTCCCTTAATTCGGGATCGCTGGCGGATTCTTTGAAGATTTGTTTCGCACCGATTAAATCCTCTTGACTTTTTTGCCAAATTTCGTAAGTGTTGACCGTTTCCTCTAGGGAAGCGCGGGATTTGGCCAGACGATGCAATTCACCCGGATTACCGGTGACATCGGGATCCGCTAGACGACGGGTTAATTCTTTGTAGGTCTGTTCTACAGATTGCAGTTTGTCTAGTAAATAACTTTCAGCCATAATCGATAGCCACAAATAGGGTTAAACGGGGTTAATTGGAAGATAACCCGCAAATTCACTGGATTAGAAGCGTCTGACAGATAATAGAGACGCAATCCTTTTAATTGTCTTAATTTTCTTGGTTTGGGGTTCTTCGAGATCGGAAAAATCCCGCCCAACTGCTGACAGTCAGTCAGTTTTGCTAATACTTAGAAATATTTTTAGGCCAGCAAGCGGCAAGGGAAGACATTTTTTTTCTTAACCAGATTATTCCTATATCTGAAACTATCATTTTTTGGCCGGTTTGAGCAAGTAATAGACCTCTTGCAAAAATCAAAAATCTTCCTTTAGGTGAGGAGTCTCCGAGCCAGTAGTCAGTAGTCAGGAGAATTAAGAATGAGCATTAATCAATTAAATGCTCTATTTGGTTATTTTATGCAATTTTATGCTTATTTT
>NZ_JAPZQJ010000146.1:0-1982 GCF_027530405.1 Microcystis sp. LE19-41.2A
GTCAAAAATGTTGAACGCTTCAATAACCTGACCACTGGAACCGGTAATGATAGTATTACCTTTACGGGGAGTTTTAATGAAACCATTGCTACCGGAGAGGGAGATGATACGATTAACGGGGGACGAGGACAAGATAACGTCAATGGTGGGGACGGAAACGACCTATTAATTGTCAACTACTCCAGTAACACCTACGCGGGGACAACCACCTTTCCCGCAGGAATAGGTAGCAGTATTTTTGAGAGTGGTGGGGCTTGGAGTGGTTCTTTTAGTGCCTATACTAATAGCAGTGGTAATTCTGACTCCGTTTCCTTCTCTAATATAGAAAGGTTTCAAATTACTGGGACTAATGCTAATGACTACTTTGACCGAGGGGGTTATGGAGTATTTAACATTGATGGGGGAACAGGTACAGACACCATCGGGACTTTAGACCTTAGCAGTTTCACCACCAATTTAACCATTGATAACAGTGGGGGAACCTTCACTGAAAGTAATGGCAATGTGGTCAAAAATGTTGAACGCTTCAATAACCTGACCACTGGAACCGGTAATGATAGTATTACCTTTACGGGGAGTTTTAATGAAACCATTGCTACCGGAGAGGGAGATGATACGATTAACGGGGGACGAGGACAAGATAACGTAGATGGTGGGGATGGAAATGACCTATTAATTGTCAACTACTCCAGTAACACCTACGCGGGTACAACCCCCTATCCAGCAGGAATAAGTAGCAGTATCTATCTAAGTAGTGGGGATTGGAGTGGTTCTTTTAGTGCCTATACTAATAGCAGTGGTAATTCTGACTACCTTTCCTTCTCTAATATAGAAAGGTTTCAAATTACCGGGACTAATGCTAACGACTACTTTGACCGAGGGGGTTATGGAGTATTTAACATTGATGGGGGAACAGGTACAGACACCATCGGCACTTTAGATTTTAGTAGTTTCACCACCAATTTAACCATTGATAACAGTGGGGGAACCTTCACTGAAAGTAATGGCAATGTGGTCAAAAATGTTGAACGCTTCAATAACCTGACCACTGGAACCGGTAATGATAGTATTAGCTTTACGGGGAGTTTTAATGAAACCATTGCTACCGGAGAGGGAAATGATACTATTAGTGCGGCCCGAGGACAAGATAACGTCAATGGTGGGGAAGGAAATGACCTATTAATTGTCAACTACTCCAGTAACACCTACGCGGGGACAACCACCTTTCCAGCAGGAATAACTAGCAGTTAGACTTAATGCTGTTTGATTATTGATAACCGCAATCAGTTCATCTGGTTCGGTTCCGGGTTTGTTGATGTAGAGTTTAGTATTAGAACCATCAACCGTTAACAGATAGTCACTACTTGCACCTCGTAGTTGAATTGTATCATCAGTGGTGTTAAAGTCGGCAATTGTCGCGTAGTCGCTAGTACCCGCATTAGTTGTATTACCGTCATCGTAACCAATCCAAGTTGCGTCACCAAGGATAAATCTATCACTTCCTGCTCCTCCTGTTAAAGAATCAATTTCTCCTTTTCCTGGGGTGCTACTGTTAGGGTTAACCCCTGTGATGATGTCATTACCTCCCCCGGTGGTGATGGTGTCATTAGCATTAGTCCCAGTAATTTGAAACCTTTCTATATTAGAGAAGGAAACGGAGTCAGAATTACCACTGTTATTAGTATAGGCACTAAAAGAACCACTCCAGGCACCACCACTCTCAAAAATACTGCTACTTATTCCTGCTGGAAAGGTGGTTGTCCCCGCGTAGGTGTTACTGGAGTAGTCAATAATTAATAGGTCATTTTCGTCCCCACCATTTATGTTGTTCCCACCATTGACGTTATCTTGTCCTCGTCCCCCGTTAATCGTATCATTTCCGTCTCCGGTAGCAATGGTTTCATTAAAACTCCCCGTAAAGCTAATACTATCATTACCGGTTCCAGTAGTCAGGTTATTGAAGCGTTCAACATTTTTGACCA
>NZ_JAPZQJ010000478.1:0-6497 GCF_027530405.1 Microcystis sp. LE19-41.2A
TGATTCATGAATCAACCCTACCCTTAGTCCCCCCTTGATAAGGGTGGTGTCTGATAATTTTTAACGCCTACCTACTTAGGAGATGGCTTTTATTTATTCTCCCCCCGCAACGCGCACGAAGTGGTCTCCCCATCTCCCCACACCCCACACCCCACACCCCAACCCCACACCCCAATAAAAAATTCTCCCTAAAGGCATTTAAGCAGTCTTTAACCCTTATGTGCTAAAATTTTTGAAGATTTTGCTATTCATTTAGGTTCAATCAGGGATCACAGCCTTTTCAGGGAAATTTTATGACAAGTAACTACGGCGCGGAACAGATACAAGTTCTCGAAGGGTTAGAACCAGTCAGGAAGCGGCCGGGGATGTATATCGGTACGACTGGGCCGCGGGGACTACATCATTTAGTCTATGAAGTGGTGGACAACTCGATCGATGAGGCCCTAGCGGGTTACTGTACTCATATCGAAGTGGATATCAAGGCCGATGGTTCCGTCAGCGTCACTGACGATGGCCGGGGTATTCCCACCGATGTCCACCCCACCACGGGTAAATCTGCCCTAGAAACCGTTCTCACTATACTTCATGCCGGCGGTAAATTTGGCAGTGGTGGTTATAAAGTGTCGGGAGGGTTACACGGAGTCGGGATTTCCGTCGTTAATGCCCTTTCTGCATGGGTCGATGTCACCGTCTGGCGCGATCATAAAGTACATACCCAACGCTACGAAAGAGGTATCCCCGTCACAGAATTGGTCAGTAGTCCTAGTCAAGAGGAAAAAACGGGAACTAGGGTTAATTTCCTGCCAGACACCGAAATTTTTAGCCAAGGCATCGAATTTGATTACAGTACCCTCTCCGGACGTTTACGAGAACTAGCCTACTTAAATGCGGGTGTTAAAATCACCTTTAGCGATTACCGTCCCGAAGAACCCCACATCGAAACCTATTGTTATGAGGGGGGTATTAAAGAATACGTCGCCTATATGTGTCGGGAAAAAGAAACCCTGCACAAAGATATTATCTATGTATCGGGGGAAAAGAACGGAATTAATATCGAAGTGGCGTTTCAGTGGTGTATAGATGCCTATAGCGACAATATTCTCGGTTTTGCTAATAATATCCGCACCATTGACGGGGGAACCCATCTAGAAGGATTAAAGGCAGTTCTGACTCGTACTTTAAATAATGTCGCTCGTAAACGCAATAAAATTAAAGAAAACGAGCCTAATCTAGCGGGGGAAAACGTCCGCGAGGGGTTAACCGCCGTTATTTCCGTAAAAGTCCCCGAACCGGAATTCGAGGGACAAACCAAGACTAAATTGGGTAACACTGAAGTCCGGGGTATTGTTGATTCGCTGGTGGGGGAAACTCTCAACGAATACTTAGAACAAAATCCCCAAGTGGCCGACACGATTATCGAAAAAGCAGTACAAGCGTACAAGGCGGCGGAAGCAGCCCGTCGGGCCCGGGACTTAGTACGACGGAAATCGGTCTTGGAATCCTCACCTTTACCAGGTAAATTGGCTGATTGTAGCGAAAGAGACCCAGAAAGGTCAGAAATTTACATCGTCGAAGGTGACAGCGCTGGCGGTTGTTTTCATGGTGATACAGAAATCGCCCTTGTCGATGGACGCAACCTCAGTTTTAAACAGCTAGTGACCGAACAAGCCCAAGGAAAGGAACATTTTTGTTATACCATTCGTGACAATGGCACGATCGGGGTTGAACGAATTATTAATGCCCGCATCACCAAAAAAGACGCAGAAGTAATTAAAATTACTCTCGATCATGGTGAAGCGATTATTTGTACTCCTGACCATCTTTTCCTGTTAAGAGATGGTAGCTATAAACCTGCTGCGGCTTTAACTCCAGAAGATGCTTTAATGCCTTTGTATCGGAAATTGTCCGATCTTCGTGACCCCGGAATCACCATTAACGGTTATGAAATGGTCTGGAATCCCGCTTCCGATTCTTGGTTGTTCACTCATGCGATCGCTGATTGGTATAATCGTTGGCAGGGAATTAACACAATCAAGAAAACTTACTATCAAAAAACCCTAGCGACCTTAAAACAAATTGAGATCGATCGAGGTTATATTGATTTGGAAGCTTATCAAAAATATCGGCTTCAGACGCGG
The DNA here is from genome assembly GCF_027530405.1 of Microcystis sp. LE19-41.2A. Classification (NCBI taxonomy): domain Bacteria; kingdom Bacillati; phylum Cyanobacteriota; class Cyanophyceae; order Chroococcales; family Microcystaceae; genus Microcystis; species Microcystis sp. LE19-41.2A. The sequence continues at coordinate 2,139 of NZ_JAPZQJ010000478.1, forward strand.
GATAAATCAATATTGCGATTTGATTCTTTCTGCGATCGCTACTTTGATGGTGATAAAAATAAAGCCTTAGAAGCGGTGGCTAATTACAATCATCGAGTTGTGGCGATCAAGCGATTAGAAACAAGATTCGATGTCTATGATATCGAGGTTCCTCATACCCATAACTTTGCCCTTGCTTCCGGCGTTTTCGTCCATAACAGTGCCAAACAGGGGCGCGATCGTCGTTTTCAAGCGATTCTACCTCTGCGGGGAAAAATCCTCAATATCGAAAAAACCGATGATGCCAAAATCTACAAAAATACGGAAATTCAATCCTTAATTACAGCCCTCGGTTTAGGGATTAAAGGAGAAGATTTCGACCCCTCACAATTGCGCTATCATCGCATTGTTTTAATGACTGACGCTGATGTGGATGGCGCACACATCCGAACTTTGTTGTTAACTTTCTTCTATCGTTATCAGAAGAATTTAATTGACCAAGGTTATGTATATATCGCCTGTCCTCCTCTCTATAAATTGGAACGCGGTAAAAATCATTCCTACTGCTATAGCGATCGAGAATTACAGCAAAAGATAGCGGAATTTCCCCCCAATGCTAACTACACAATCCAACGTTTTAAAGGGTTAGGGGAAATGATGCCCCAACAACTTTGGGATACTACCATGAATCCCGAAACTCGCACTTTAAAACGGGTGGAAATCGAAGACGCAGCCAAAGCTGAGGAATTATTTACCATTCTTATGGGCGATCGAGTTGCCCCCCGGCGAGAATTTATCGAAACCCACGGATCACGTTTAAATCTTACGGATTTGGACATTTAAACGCTAACTTTGGGCTGTGTTAGTCTAGGCTAATACAGCCCCCGATAAAATCCCCAAATCCAGTTACTAATCGGAGGGTTAGGGATTCAAGGAAACTGGGGTGCATTCCACGACTTCATCGAAAAAATCAGCCGGCAGCGGTGGATTATCGGGGTCTTCTAGGGCGTTTTTGGCAATTTCCGCCTCGCTCATCCCTTTAACTTTCTTCCAGTCTGTTTTGTCTTTCAACTTCGCCCACTGTTCGCGGGTGACTCTGGTAATATGTTCTTCGTTCACGGTTGTTAGCCCTCCTAGCACTAATTATTCGACGAACCGAGCCACGCCATGTATAATCCGATTTTAAACTAACTTTTTGACAGCTGCTACTAACTGCTCGATTTCCGAGGGCAAAGTGAAATAGTGGACACAGGCACGCACACAGAGGGGGTCGAGGAGAGTTCGCAGTAAAAACCCTTGTTTTTCTAGCTGTTGCACTAACTTTTGTGGGGTGATGGCCGAGTCAATTTGAAAGGAAACTAAACCGGATTCCGGCGGAGAATTTTTTAAACATTTCACCCCTTTAATCGTCTTTAATTCTTCCCAGAGATAAGCCGCTAATTGACAAATCTTTTCGTATCTTTGTCCCCCATCACCCCAGGCGTTATGTACCGCAATAGTTGCCCTTAAACCCTCAAATTGGGGATAGGCAGAAGTGGCCACTTCAAAGCGTCTGGCATCCGGTTTCCAACCGATAGGCTGTCCTCGGTTATCTGTTTCAATGCCGCGCCAACCGATAAAAGTGGGCCGTAAACTAGGGAAAATTTCGGGACGAATATACAATCCTCCCACACCAGCCGGTCCACACCACCATTTATGACCCGTAAAAGCATAACAATCGGCGGCAGTAGCGCTTAAATCCAAGGGCAAACAACCCACGGATTGGGCAGCATCCACCACCACTAAAACGGGTTTTTCGGTGACAGAATTATCATGACAAAGTTGTGAGATTTCCTTGAGGGGTAAAACCTGTCCGGTATTCCACAAAACGTGACTAACCACCAAAACCCTAGTTTTTGGACGTAGATGAGCGGAAATGACTTCTATCGGGTTGCCACCGTTTAAAGTTTCCCGAATAGGACAAGTGGAGATTTCCAGATGATAACGACGGGCAATTTCTTGAACCGTGGCCATAATTCCGGGGTGTTCACAATCGGTTAGTAAAATATGTTCCCCCGCTTGCCAATCAACTCCCCAGAGAGCGATATTACAGCCTACAGTGACATCCTCGGTGATAGAGAGGGTGCTGGGGCTGATTCCCAATTCCTGAGCCATTTCTTGCCTGAGAAGTTCCGTTTTTCCGGTAATCCAATCGTTTACCCGTCCTGAAAAAGGCCCCTTTTGTTGGAGAAAATTATGGGCATCGATAATCGCTTCTAATCCCGCCTTGGGCAAGGTTCCCTGACCACCGAAATTAAAGTAAACTTTATTGCTAAGTCCCCGAAATTCCTGTCTTTGTTCGGCTAAATCCGGTTTACTAACGGCGTAATCGAGGCTATTTTCGTCTAAATTCTGCATAAGCGAGGAGATGGGGGGTCAGTTATCAGTTATCAGTTATCAGTTAGAAGGTGTTGGGTTTTGGGGTTTTCGGGTTTTAGTTGAATTCCCCATTTCCTGACGACCGACGACCGAAGGCTGAATTCTATCGACGGATTAAGTCGCAATTGTCACAATAGTATTAGAGTAGAGGAAACATACTTGGGAATGTTTTCTTTTTTTAAGTTTATTATTTTTTACTTTACCTCACAGGTCCAGGAAAGCTTAACTTTTCTCCTTGATAGAATGCTACTGACCGATGATCTACTTCTAGACTACCAACGTTGTCAACGCCGTGCGTTTTTAAATCTCTACGGCAATAGCCAAGAAAAAGACCCTGAGCGAGATTTTTTGCTTAAATTGCGCCAGGAGAGTCAAATTCACGTTAAAAAAGTCCTGCAAGACTCCTATCCCGATTATTGTTCCCTGACTACTCCCAGCACGGATATTTTAGCCGCCGCTAGGGAAACGGAAGCTTTGATGGGTCAGGGAGTATCCTGTATTTATCACGGAGTCCTTTTACAATCTGGCTATCCCGTCTCTTTAACCGGTTCCCCGCATTTATTAATTAAACAGGCAGGAGAGTCGAAATTTGGCGATTGGGTTTATTATCCCCTCAATATTCAACTCGGTCGCCGTCCTAAGCCTGAATATAAGATGCTGGCTACTTTTTACGCCTATTTATTAGCCAGTATGCAGGGAGTTTTTCCCAATTACGCAGAAATTGTCCTACGTCGTCATAATCGCTATCGGGTGGAATTGAATCTCTGGTTAACTAAACTAGAGGAAATAATCAAAAAGTTCGGCGCAATGGTGATTAATCACCAAGAACCAGAAGTTTTTATCTCGCGTCAGCGTTGCAGTTTATGTCATTGGTATAGTCACTGTTATGGTATCGCCCAAGCGAGTCAACATCTTTCTTTAGTCCCGGGGGTGACTCCCAGTCGTTACCAATTTTTACAGTCTTTGGGGGTTTCAACTATGGAATCCCTGGCGCTTACCTGTCCTACCCGTATGGGGGAGGGGATGGGGTTAGAGGTGGCTAATCAGTTACAATTACAGGCCCAAGCAATTATTGAAAATCGGGCCTTTCGCAAAAGCAACGGCAAAACTGCTTATTTGTCTCCCCTACCGAGGGCCGAGATTGAATTTTATTTTGACATCGAAGCGGAACCAGAACAGAATTTAGATTATCTTTTGGGGATTTTACGGGTTGATTATCGAGTTAATACCCAGCAATTTTATCCCTTTTTGGCAGAAAAGCCAGAAGATGAAGGCAGGATATGGCAGGAATTTTTAACCTTAGTCATGCAGGATTATCAAGCACCAATTTTTCACTTTTCTGAGTACGAAGTGGAAACAATTAAGCGATTAGGTTATCTTTATAAAACCCCTTCTTCTTTGATTAATCAGTTAGTTTCTCGCTGTTTTGATCTGCACTATCATGTAGTTAATTCGGTAACTTTTCCCGTGGAAAGTTATTCTCTAAAATCCCTCGCTAACTGGATTGGCTTTCAATGGCGCGATCGAGGAGTAAGCGGGGATCAATGCGTTTGGTGGTATGACCAGTGGTTAAAAACAGGAGATCGGACTTTATTGGCGGCTATTTTGCGTTACAATGAGGATGATTGTCGCGCCACCTTTATACTAAAAGATTGGCTTTTGACATACCCCACGCCGTAAACGGACGTGGATTCTTCTAGCATCACTGCTGTGAATTTCTGGCTCAACGAGTCCACTTGAATTAGATTCCTGGCGAAATCCCACCCAGAGGTGGTTCTCTCCTCAGACTTTCGCTCCCTTACAGAAGCCTGTTTTCCTATGCCCTACGATACAGTTCAAAACCTCTAAAATAATTGGTTTCTCTGGTACTTGACGCTTAGAGCTTTTACCTATAGGAGCATTCCCCTATAGAACCCCATAACTCTAGTTTTCAAGGTGCGTTCATCCTGCGATGACTGGGTT
>NZ_JAPZQJ010000491.1:0-1259 GCF_027530405.1 Microcystis sp. LE19-41.2A
GATAATTCCGTAGGGATAATTCCGTAGGGATAATTCCGTAGGGATAATTCCGTAGGGATAATTCATGAATTATCCCTACTCAGGAATGCTTTGTTTAATGCTTGTCGGGGAGAGAAATTTTCCGTGTTCATACCTTTATCCCTATTCCTACCCATCCCGGTTTTGGAGTCTATTTTTTTCTCTCTTATCTTCCCTCAAAAACCCTATATATATGGGCGCACGTATTCCCATTATACATAAAGTCTAAAGCAAGTCTCGCCATTTGTCAAGGGTTTTCAGAAAATCTCCCCACTTCCCAAGATGTGAGGGAAATTGCCAGTAAGTTTGCAGGGGTAGAAAGGTTAAAGGAAGCGGTCGCAACGCGCTCGCTACGCGAGACCGAGCAGTTACAATTATTGTTATCTTCAGCTTAATCTTATTTTACTAAATAGCCAAAAACTAAAATAAGATTCCTATTTATTGTCCTGACAAGGAGATGAATAAATGAATAACTTTTCTGATAAACCCCATCGTCGTTCCTTAAGATTATCTCACTATGATTATTCTCAATCGGCTGCATATTTTGTGACAATCTGTATTAAAAATAGTGAAAATTTATTAGGGGACATACAAGATAACGTCATGAATCTTAATCAATTTGGTCAAGTTGTTAAGGATATTTGGCATAGTTTAGATACTCGTTATAAAGAAGTTATTTTAGATGAATTTGTGATTATGCCTAATCATATTCACGGAATAATATTTATTGATAACCCATTAGAGATAATTCATGAATTATCTCTACCAGAGGAAAGGCGAAAAATGTTGTTACCTAAAGTGGTTGGTTATTTTAAAATGAATAGTGCTAAACTGATTAATCAATTGCAGAGTACTCAAGGTCAATCGGTTTGGCAAAAGAATTATTATGAACATATTATCCGTGATGAGGTTTCCTTAACGAAAATTAGAGAATATATTGTTAATAATCCTTTAAAATGGCATCAAGATATCGAAAATCAGCAAGTCAAACCTAGTCAGGAGGAAGTTCAGTTTTGGCAAAGCTTCGGTAGAAAGGATTTATAATCACTGTAACAACAATTCCTATCGTAGGGATAATTCCGTAGGGATAATTCCGTAGGGATAATTCCGTAGGGATAATTCCGTAGGGATAATTCCGTAGGGATAATTCCGTAGGGATAATTCATGAATTATCCCTACTCAGGAATGCTTTGTTTAATGCTTGTCGGGGAGAGAAATTTTCCGTGTTCATACCTTTATCC
>NZ_JAPZQJ010000014.1:0-28273 GCF_027530405.1 Microcystis sp. LE19-41.2A
ACAACAAAAACCTAATGAAAACAATCGTTATTGGATAGCAGAGATTAACTTATTTTTGGGAGTCTGGCAGGGAAAAAAAGCGGAAGTAACAGCCTATTGGTTACGTTGGTGGGATAAGTCGGGCAATCTGTTATTATGGGGCAGTGAACGAGTCGCACAAACTGAATATAAACTCGAACAGGAGCGAATGTTACGACAAAAATTAGCTGAAAAATTAAGAGAATTAGGCGTTGAACCAGAAACCTTGTAGCATACTTGTCAAATGCCGATAAAATCATAGAATGGATCTTCTGGATTGGGGTATTTCTAGGATTAACGGAGGAGATGTTAGAGTAGGTAACAGCGACTATCAGGGAATTTTGTCGGAGCGGGAGTAAATTTGCATTGTTGGCATTTTTTGGAACATTTTTATTTTTTTGGATGTTTTTTATGATTAGACAATATAATGGACTTGTTTGTTATCTCTTTTTGAAGTTACCCTTTTCTTATCCCATTGGATAAAGTGAATGTAAAAACCTATTGCTTTTGATTTTTGTGTGGATTTGTCTTTTTCTATGAAATGGATTGGCTGAGGATGCAACCTAACCTAACAAATGACTTAAATCATATTCTTGCCCACACTAAAGACCTCTGGGAAGAATTGCGGGAACAGCGGATATTTATTACCAGAGGTACAGGCTTTTTTGGCTGTTGGTTATTAGAAAGTTTTATCTGGGCTAATGATCAGCTAGACTTAAAAGCATCGGCAAGGAAATCTATCCTCGATGGGATACTAGATATTATTCGGGATCACAAACCAATATTTTTCTGAGTTAGAAAATTATGAGACATAAAATTGTTGAACAAGATTTGAGGCAAATTATTGCAGCTGATTTACCTTGGCAAACTTTGGCAGGGAAAACAGTTTTGATTTCGGGAGCCAATGGATTTTTACCAGCTTACATCGTGGAAACCTTGCTCTATTTCAATGAACAAAAAAGACATTCTTCTATCAAAGTGATTGGCTTAGTCAGAAATAAGAATAAAGCCTTGAAACGATTGGAGTTTTACCAGAATAGAACCGATTTAGAGGTAATTGAGCAGGATGTTTCTAGTCCGATTTCTTTAGACTTGAAAATAGATTTTATCATTCATGCTGCCAGTCAAGCCAGTCCGAAGTATTACGGGAAAGATCCAGCGGGAACATTATTAGCGAATACCCTAGGAACTTATAATCTTCTTGAACTTGCTAAACTCCATCAAGTCGAAAGCTTTCTCTATTTCAGTAGTAGTGAGGTGTATGGAAAAGTTGATCCCTCTTGTGAGCAAATTAGGGAAGATAATTATGGTTATCTGGATCCGACCTTAGTTCGTTCCTGTTATGCTGAAAGCAAGCGTATGGGCGAAAATATGTGTGTTTCTTGGTTTCATCAATACAACATCCCTACTAAAATTGTCCGTCCTTTTCATACTTATGGGCCGGGGTTAAGCTTGGATGATGGTCGAGTCTATGCAGATTTTGTAGCTGATATTGTCAACAATCGTGATATAATTATGAAAAGTGACGGAAGCGCTCGTCGCGCTTTTTGTTATTTAGCCGATGCCGTTCAAGGTTTTTTAACTATTCTTCTGAAGGGGGAGAATGGACAAGCCTATAATTTAGGAAATCCTCAAGGGGAGATAAGTATATTAGAATTGGCGGTGAAACTTGTGGATTTATTTCCTGAAAAAGGATTAAAACTCCTTCGCCAACCCATCCAAGATAATCCCGATTATATTCCGAGTCAAGTCTCCCGGAATTGTCCGGATATTTCTAAGTTATTGGTCTTAGGGTGGCAACCGCAAACCAGCATTGAAGAAGGTTTTAAACGTACAATTGGGAGTTTTTTATGAAGTTATTGGACAGGAAACAACACTATCATTTGGGACAGATCAATAAACAGCAGTATATTGATGAAATGTATCAATTTCACCAAGTTCTGTTTGACTATTCTGAACTTCTCAAGGATACTGACATTGCTAGTATTAGGATTCAAGACAATGGAGTTGTATTTACTTCTAGGGAACAAGGAATCAATATCTGGTGTAATCAGCCAGATAAACGAGCGGCACCCTTTGAAATACTCAATTTTAATTTCTATGAACCAGCAGAAAGTCATTTAATTTTTGAGTTAATTTCAACCTTGGGAGACTCCTGTAATATCTTTGATATTGGAGCTAATATTGGCTGGTATTCTCTAAGTATTGCCAAGCGATTTAATCAAGCTAAGATATGGTCATTTGAACCAGTAAAATCAACTTTTGATTACTTTCAAAAAAATCTAGACTTAAACTTAGAGATTAAAAACATAACTCTCTACAATTTTGGATTTTCTAATCAAAACGAAACGTTAAAATTTTACGTTCAACCGGAAGCTTCTGTGAGTGCGTCTTTAGTGAATATTACAGAGAGTGAAACCATTAAAGAAATAACTTGCGAAGTGAAAAGGTTGGATGAATTTATCGATGAAAATCCTGTCAAGATAGATTTTATTAAATGTGATGTGGAAGGAGCAGAACTTTTAGTTTATCAAGGAGGTCTGGAGACAATTAAACGAGACAAACCAATAATTTTTACAGAGATGCTCAGAAAATGGTCAGCCAAATTTAATTACCACCCTAATCAGATCATTGACTTAATGGCTGAGATCGGTTATGATTGCTTTACCGTTTGTGATCATAATTTATCCCGATTTTCCCTCATGGACGATACGACTCTAGAAACTAACTTTTTCTTTCTTCATCGAGAAAAACATAGCCAACAAATTCAAAACTTTATATCAACAAAAACTACCTCATGATTGAACGCCAATGATCGAAAAATTAGCCAAACAAATCCGTCTAATTTCCTTACAAATGGTTCATCGAGCCAATGCCTCTCACATTGGCAGTTGCTTAAGTATGGCTGATTTATTAGCTGTGCTATATGGCAAAATTCTCCGAGTTGATCCGACTAACCCAAATTGGCTAGACCGCGATCGATTTATTCTCAGTAAAGGTCATAGTGCGGCTATTCTCTACGCAGTACTGGCTGAACGGGGATTTTTTCCCCTAGAATGGCTAGAAACCTATTGTCAAGATGGTTCTAAGTTAACTGGTCATATCAGTCATTATCTACCCGGAATAGAAGCCTCTACCGGGTCTTTAGGTCATGGTTTACCTATCGGTTGTGGTATAGCTCTAGCTGGTAAACGTGAAGATAAACCCTACCGAGTATTTGTTCTAGTTAGTGATGGCGAAATGGATGAAGGCTCAAACTGGGAATCAATTTTATTTGCGCCTCAGCATCAACTCGATAACCTAGTTGTTATTGTGGACTATAACAAGATTCAGAGTTTTGGCACGGTCCAAGAAGTGCTTGACCTTGAACCCTTAACAGCTAAATTCCAGGCATTTCGTTGGTCAGTGCGAGAAATTGACGGTCATAATTTCCAGCAGATTGAAGATGCTTTCAATAGTGTTCCTTTTGAAAAGGGCAAACCTAGCTGTATTATCGCCCATACTGTTAAGGGAAAAGGAGTCAGTTTTATGGAAAATCAACTGGCTTGGCATTACAAGTCACCGAATCAAGAACAACTAGAACAAGCCGTAGCAGAAATTGAGGGGAAATCATGAGAACAGCTTTTATCAATACGCTTTGTGAAATAGCCAAGAAAGATGAGAGGATTTGGCTTCTTTGCGGAGACTTAGGCTATTCTGTCCTCGAAGGATTTGCAGGCCAATTTCCTGAACGATTTGTTAATGTGGGTATTGCCGAACAAAACATGATCGGCATAGCTGCGGGTCTAGCAATGTGTGGCAAAATCGTCTTTGTCTATTCTATTGTCAATTTTCCGATCATGCGATGTTTTGAACAGATTCGCAATGATGTCTGTTATCACAATCTCAATGTTAATATTGTTGCTGTTGGTGGTGGACTGACCTACGGTTCTCTGGGTTATACTCATCATGGCATGGAAGATTTAGCGGTGATGAGAGTGTTACCTAATATGACGGTTATCGCTCCGGGAGATCCTCTAGAAGCTAAGTTAGCGACTCAAGCTATTGTTAACCTATCTAGTCCCTGTTATTTAAGATTAGGGAAAGCCGGTGAGCCTCAAGTTCACCCCAGGGAACCTCAGTTTGAAATTGGTAAGGCAATCGAGTTACAGTCGGGAACAGATTTGACCTTAATCAGTATAGGGGGAATGCTAGATTTAACCGTTAAAGCGGCTGAAAAACTGACGATGCAGGGTTATTCTATTGAAGTTTTGAGTATGCCGACTCTCTACCCTCTAGATGAACAATCTATCTTACAATCTGCCGAAAAGACTAAGAAGATAATCACCCTAGAAGAACATGGAATTGGCGGTTTAGGAAGTGCAGTTGCAGAAGTTCTGGCACAGTCGAGCGAAACTGTTGAATTTAAACCTTTAAGGTTAAAAAGAGAAGCCGTTAAAACCGCTGGTAGTCAAACGGTTTTACGTTCCCAACAAGGACTTGATTTGGATGGCATTGTGCAATCGGCTCTGGCCATGCTACAAAGAGTGTATTAGCCATTTTACAGGTGAGGAGAAGGTAAAGACCAATGTAATCACTAATTGTCAAAATAAACTTGAAAAATGTATCTAATCAAAAAAAGCAAATCTGTTAGATTTTTGTTAGTGGGGGTAGTTAATACCTTATTTGGTTATGGGGTGTTTGCCTTGCTGTTTCGTCTAGGATTAGATGAGCGCTATTCCTTACTTATCGCTACTATTTGCGGGGTATTATTCAACTTTAAAACTATCGGAGCTATCGTTTTTAAAGACCAAAATAATCGACTACTAGCTCGCTTTATTGGTGTTTATTTAGTGATTTATTTATTAAACGCTGAATCCTTACGAATTGTTAAGATGCTAGGAATTAATATGTTAGTGGCACAAGCTGTCTTGGTATTGCCTCTAGCAATTGTTTCCTATTTTTTAAATAAAACCTTTGTTTTTAGAGGAAATAGACAATGAAAAAAATTAGTGTAGTGACTCCTTGCTATAATGAGGAGGGGAATATCGAAGAGATTTATCTTCAAGTCAAACAGATTTTTGCGGACTTAGAAAAATATGATTATGAACATCTATTTATTGATAATGCTTCTCAGGATAAAACGGTGGACATTCTTAAAGGTATTGCCATCAAAGATTCCAATGTCAAAATTATCGTTAATGCTCGAAACTTTGGGGCAATTCGATCGATTTACTATGGAATAACTCAGCCAGATGCTGATGCTGTTGTCTTAATTTTTGCTGATTTACAAGATCCACCAGACTTGATTGTTGATTTTATCAAAAAATGGGAAGAGGGCTATCACATAGTCAAAGGAATAAAAACTTCAAGTGAAGAAAATTTTCTACTGTATAGTATCCGGAGTTTTTATTACTTTCTTGTCACTCAGTTATCGGATATTAAGCCTACTGCTCATTTTACAGGTTTTGGACTCTATGATAAAAAGGTCGTGGAAGTTTTGAAAAAAATTGACGATCCTTATCCATACCTAAGAGGTATTATTTCAGAGATCGGCTTTGACAGTGCTGAGATTGAGTACAAACAACGGCAGCGTAAAAAAGGAAAGAGTAGTTATCGAAATTTTTATAGGCTTTATGATGCTGGAATGTTAGGCATTACCAGCCATTCTAGTGTTCCTTTGAGGATGGCTACATTTTTGGGTTTTGCTTTGTCTCTGCTGAGTTTGCTAGTGGCGTTAGGTTATTTAATCGCCAAATTGTTGTTCTGGGATTATTTTCCTTTAGGAACCGCACCCGTTACTGTCGGACTATTTTTAATCGCTTCGGTGCAACTATTTTTTATCGGCATTATTGGGGAATACATTGGCTTAATGCACATGAGAATTTTAAAAAGGCCTTTAGTTGTCGAACGAGAACGGATTAACTTTGAGTGAAGACTGTATTTGTTATACTAACTTAATCTTGGAGGACAAATGGTAATGGTTAGGCGTTGGGTTTCATGCTTCAACCCAACCTATGTTCATCTTATATTTAATTCCACCTACCTACTTAAATACAATAGAAAACCTATCTGGATTAGCTAATCTATATATAGCGTTTTTCAGTCTAATGAGGTATAGTAAATCCATCGATAGATAATAGATAGGCGTTTCAGCGTTTCAATCGGGACTCACCGCTATAGTAAAATGTAGATTCTGTGTACCCCCCCACTTTTCTATATCGATTTAGCCTGATTGACGATTCGATCGTAAAATAGCAACAGATCAAGAGAGTACAGGTCAAATATGCCGAAATTTGTTATCTGGGGTAGTTATTGTGAAAACGTGCTGGAAAAACGCGCACCCTATCGTCAAGCGCATCTAGAGGGATTAAATCAACAGAAAGAACGGGGAATTCTCATTACTATCGGACCAACGGCAGATTTAAGCCAAGTTTTCGGAATTTATCAGGCAGCCAGCGAGTCGGAAGTGCGAGAATTAATCGAAGCGGACCCCTACTGGCAAAATGGTATCTGGACAGAGTACCAAGTCAAAGAATGGATTCAAGCTATCTAAGGGGGCTATCAGCTATATTTTTCTATAAGGGTGTTGTCATAAAATTCTCAAACTACGCAACTAATCAAACTCATCTCCGGTCAAGTCTGAGGATATTTTCAAGGATAAACCGGAGTTATCCCTTATAGATTAAAGCTGACAGCTGATAGCTTGCCTAATTTTTGCTTATCGCCATGGTTTACATCAAAAAGGTCGAACTCTCACACTTCAAATCCTTCGGGGGAACGACTCCCATCCCCTTTTTACCGGGGTTTACGGTGGTTTCTGGTCCAAATGGTTCGGGAAAGTCGAATATTCTCGACGCATTGCTATTTTGCTTGGGATTAGCTACTTCCAAGGGAATGCGGGCCGAAAGATTACCGGATTTAGTCAATCACAGCTATAACAGTCAACGTCATAGCACCGAAGCGAGTGTTTCGGTGACTTTTGATGTTAGCGATATTCCCGACGCAACCGATAGGGATTGGACGGTTTCTAGGCGCTTAAAAGTGGCTAAGGGTGGCAGCTATACTTCTACCTACTATATCAATGGGGAAACCTGTACGGTTAGCGAACTTCACGACCAATTAAACCGTTTACGCATCTATCCCGAAGGGTATAACGTGGTGTTACAGGGGGACGTAACCCGAATTATCAGCATGAATGCCAAGGAAAGACGGGAAATTATCGACGAATTGGCAGGAGTAGCCGAATTTGACCGCAAAATTGAGAAAACTAAGGAGAATATCGATTCGGTTAAAGAAAGAGAAGAACGCTGCCAAATTATTGCCACAGAATTGCAAAAATCTCTGGAGAAATTAGCACTCGATCGCATTAAAGCCGAAAAATACCAAAAACTCAAGGCCCAAGTCCAAGAAAAACAACAATGGGAAATTGTCCTGCATTGGCAAAATCTCCAGCAGCGCTGCCAGCAATTAAAAGAACAAATTCAAGCTGGGGAAAAGGAAAAACAGGTTTTAACCGAGACTATCGCCAATTTATCCGAACAAATCGCCCAAAATAGTCAAGAATTAGAGAAACTCAATCAACAGGTCAAAGCTTTCGGGGAAGATGAACACCTGTCCCTGACTTCCCGATTAGCGAGTCAACAGGCCAAACGACAACAACAGCAACAACGACAAAAAGAGTTAGAAAACCTCGAAAAAGAATCTCAGGGACAGAAAAACAGGCTTTTAGAGGAAATTAATCGCTACAATCTCGAATTAAATCAGATTACTGCTGAAAAAAGCCGTTTAGAAACTGAAATTTTACCCAATCTCCTACTGACAACCCAAACCGCAAGGGAAACCCTAGAAAACCATCGTCTGCAAGCAAGTAGTCTCGCGGAAGCGTCAGAAGCTTGGGTAAAAGAACAAAGTGACCTTTCCCGCAATATTACCCGTCTTCAGGAACAATTAAACCCCTACCGTAGCCAACGGGCCCAATTGACCGAAAGATGCGATCGATTGCAAACTAATATAGTAGAAGCTGGTCAACGTCTGCAAGAATTAGAGCAAGTTATTAGCACAAAAACGGAAGAAAGTCAAGAAATATTACAAAAAATTAATCAATCGGATCCCGATATCCAAAATTTAGCCCAAAAACTCACCATTGCCGAACAAAATCGCGTCATCAGTCAGGACACCCAAAAACGTCTGCTCAAGGAACAACGGGACAAACAGAGGGAATTAGATAAACTGGAAGCGACCAAGCAAGCGCAACAGGAGGCCCAGGGAACCTATGCTACTCAAATATTATTACAGTCAGATTTGCCCGGAATCTGCGGATTAGTGGCACAATTGGGGGAAGTAGAGGAACGTTATCAAATTGCTCTTGAAATCGCCGCCGGAGGTCGTTTAGGTCATGTAGTCGTCCAAGATGATAGCGTTGCGGCTGCCGGAATTGCCTTGCTAAAACAGCGTCGCATCGGTCGCGCCACTTTTTTACCCCTGAATAAAATTCGTCCTCCCCGTCCCCAGGATATTTCCTCTCTGCGTCATGCGCGGGGTTATCTGGATTTAGCGGTGAATTTAGTTAAGTTTCAATCCCAGTATCGGGAGGTTTTTAACTATATTTTTGGCAGTACCGTGGTTTTCGAGGATATAGATTCTGCCCGTTATTATATCAATCAATATCGCATCGTTACTTTGGATGGCGAGTTATTAGAGATGACTGGCGCTATGACCGGAGGCAGCCAACCGACGCGATCGGGGCTGCGTTTTGGTAAAATTTCTCCGAAGGAGTCTAGTGAAGCGGAATCTCTACGGGAAAGATTAGCAGAAATCGATCGCATTCTTACCCGCAACGAAGAAAAAATTACCCAAGTTAATCATCTTATCAGTCAGTTAACCCAACAGTTAACCGAAACCCGTCAAAGTCATCGGGAAAATCAATTATCTCTACAACAATTAAGCAAGGATTTACAACGTTTAACCACAGAAAAAGAGGATTTAACCCGTCAATTATCGGGACAGCAAGAGGAAATTAGTATTTCTAGTCAACGGTTAGAGGTATTAACTAGAGAAATTCCTCAGTTAGAGTTATCTTTACAGGAAGAACAGGAGAAATTAACTGCTTTAGAGGCCAATCATACCCATAGCGAATGGCAACAGGTACAGGGAATAATTCGCAGTCAAGAATTAGAGTTACAAACCCAAGAAAATCACCTCGCTACAGTCCGCGAACAGTTAAAAGATTTACATAATCAACAAATCAGACTAGAGGAAAAAAGTCAAGAGTCTGCGGATAGAATTATTGAGATTGACAGGATAATTACCGATGCAGTTAATCAGAGAAATATCGGTAATCTGGAGATAGAAAAACTTGATTGCCATATTTTAGAAATCAATCAAGCTTTACAGCAATTATCGCAACAACTAGGGGAAACCAAGCAAAAAAGAGATCAATTAGAGACAGTTTTGCGACAACAACAAAACCGGCAACAACAGGCTATCTGGCAATCGGAAAAGTTAGTCAACAATCAAGAGGAAAGACAAGCATTACTAACCACTTTACAGACAGAAATTAGTCAACTAGAAAGCGACTTACCCAATCCCTTGCCCGAAATTCCTGAAAGCGATCGAGATTTCGAGAAAATTCAAAGCGATATTCGGCAGTTACAACGGAAATTAGAAGCTTTAGAACCTGTCAATATGTTAGCTTTAGAAGAATACCAAAAAACCAAAGAGAGATTAGATGAACTATCAGAAAAACTGCAAACTCTAGAGGGAGAAAGAACCGAACTACTTTTGCGGATAGAAAACTTTACCACCCTCAGATTTAATGCTTTTCAGGAAGCATTTACTGCCGTTAACGAAAACTTTAAGAATATATTTGCCACCCTGTCCGATGGCGACGGTTACTTGCAATTAGAAGACGAAAATGACCCCTTTAATGGTGGCTTAAATCTGGTGGCACATCCCAAAGGAAAACCAGTACAGCGATTAAGTTCCATGTCTGGAGGTGAAAAATCTTTAACCGCTTTAAGCTTTATTTTTTCCCTACAAAGATATCGTCCTTCTCCCTTTTATGCCTTTGATGAAGTGGATATGTTTTTAGATGGGGCCAATGTGGAGAAATTGGCCAAAATGATTCAAAAACAAGCACAACAAGCGCAATTTATTGTCGTTAGTTTGCGTCGGCCGATGATTGAAGCATCGGAAAGAACCATCGGTGTCACCCAAGCGCGGGGAACCCATACACAGGTACTAGGAATTAAAGTTTAACCTAAGATGCAAGTGGGGTGTGGGGTGTAGGGTGTAGGGTGTAGGGTGTAGGGTGTGGGGTGTGGGGTGTGGGGTGTAGGGTGTAGGGTGTAGGGTGTAGGGTGTAGGGTGTAGGGTGTAGGGTGTGGGGTGTGGGGTGTAGGGTGTAGGGTGTGGGGTGTAGGGTGTGGGGTGTGGGGTGTGGGAAGTGGGAAGCTTTTCAGTAAACAGTAAACAGTGAACTGAAAACTCACATCTGATAACTGATAACTGATAACTGATAACTGATAACTGATAACTGCCAGACAAGCCGGACAAAGTTAAGTTATATTAAGATTACTCAGAATGCGTCTCCATCCCCTTCAGAAATCTCATGACTCAACCGCAAGCACAACGCATCCTCTACGTTAGACTCCCCTGTAACCCCATTTTCCCCATCGGTGTCGTTTACCTTTCCGACCACGTTCATAAACTATTCCCCGACATCGAACAAAGGATTTTTGACCTTGGCACCGTCCCCCCCTTAGACTTTAACCAGGCACTCGATCGCTGTGTTGACGAATTTCGGCCGACCCTGCTAGTATTCTCCTGGCGGGATATTCAAATATATGCCCCCGTCGGTGGTCGCGGTGGCAATCCCCTGCAAAACGCCTTTGAATTTTACTACGCTAAAAACCCCCTAATCAAGCTGCGAGGTGCTTTAGGAGGTTTAAAGGTGACAACCGCCTACTACGGCGAATTATGGCGCAATCAGGGACTAATTCGCCGAGGGTTGCAGCGGGCCAGAAAATACCATCCCGAAGCGCGAGTTATCGTCGGGGGTGGTGCCGTCAGTGTTTTCTACGAACAACTAAAAACCAAACTGCCCACAGGAACAATTGTATCAGTGGGAGAAGGGGAAACCCTGCTAGAAAAATTCCTCTCCGGCCGGGACTTTAGCGATGAACGTTGTTATGTCGTCGGAGAAACCACACCCCGGCCGCGTTTAATCCACGAATCCCCCACCCCCTTAGAAAAATCCGCTTGTAACTACGACTATATCGCCAGTATTTGGCCGGAATTTTCCTACTATTTCCAAGAAAACGACTTTTATATCGGGGTACAAACCAAGCGCGGCTGTCCCCATAACTGCTGCTACTGCATCTATACCGTCGTCGAAGGGAAACAAGTACGCATTAATCCCGCGGATGAAGTAGTTAAGGAAATGCGCCAATTATACGACCGCGGCATTCGCAATTTCTGGTTTACCGATGCCCAATTTATCCCCACCAGAAAATTTATCAACGACGTGGAAGAACTATTAGAAAAAATTCTCGCTTCTGGGATGAAAGATATCCGTTGGGCTGCCTATATTCGTGCCGATAATCTCACTCCGAAACTGTGCGATTTAATGGTAAAAACAGGCATGAACTACTTTGAAATTGGTATCACCAGTGGTTCTCAGGAATTAGTCCGCAAAATGCGGATGGGCTATAATTTGCGGACAGTTCTGCAAAATTGTCGGGACTTAAAAGCGGCCGGTTTTAATGATCTGGTTTCGGTAAATTATTCCTTTAATGTTATTGATGAAACCCTGGAAACTATTCGTCAAACTATCGCCTATCATCGGGAATTAGAAAATATTTTTGGAGTCGATAAAGTGGAACCAGCCATCTTTTTTATCGGACTACAACCCCACACCCATCTAGAAGAATACGCCTTCAAAAAAGAAATTATTAAACCCGACTACGATCCCATGAGTTTAATGCCCTGGACAGCCAAAAAACTGCTCTGGAATCCCGAACCTTTGGGGTCATTCTTTGGCGAAGTTTGTCTGCAAGCATGGCGACAAAATCCCGATGATTTTGGACGAGAAGTGCTGAAAATTTTGGAAGCAAGACTAGGGAAGGCCGATTTAGAATCCGCTTTAACCGCACCGATAGAAACTAAGAAAAAAGTCTTAACTCCTGCTTAAAAATTAATTTTAGTCAATCCCAAGGCGGCAATTAGCGTTACCATGAGTCTGAAATCAGGAGATCATTGAAATCCCTTTACCGGTAACTGCAAAATGACCGACCATCGCCCCCATTGGCTAGAATTAGCGGAATATATCGCCCTAGGATTAACCCTGCTTACCCTTATCGCCATGGGTGCGGAGTTTTTGCCTTTGTTCCTCCTGGTAGTGACTTTCGGGTTGAATATTCTCAATCGTCTCCGAGAAAGAACCAGGCAACGTCAACGCTTAACCGAAATGACTGGTGATTTACAGAGTCAGTGGGAAGAAGAAAAAGAAGCTTTATCAGCACAAATACAGTCCCTCAGTCCTGCGGTGGCCAGCGATAACGCCCGTGCGGTCGCAACGCGCTCGCTACGCGAGATCGCAGAATTAGAGGAGAATATTCTCGTCCTCGAACAGTCCCACAATCAAATTATTCAATATATCAACCGTAACGGGCTGCTGGAACGCATCGAACATCTGGAAAAATCCTACAGTCGCTTACACAGAGATATTTTGCCGCTTAACGAAGAATCGGCGGATATTCCCGCCACAAAAGCGGAAAATGAGCCACAAATCACCCTACCTACCCTTAATTTAACTCCCACTTCCCCCCCCGTCGATATACCCCATTGGCACTATTATCGCCGTCTGGCCGCCCATCGGGAAATGATTACAGCGATCGCAATTACCGAGGATCAACAGTTTTTAATTAGCGTTAGTTGGGATCGTACCCTAAAAATCTGGGATTTTGCGAGGGGAACCCTGATTAATACGGTGGAAGCTCACGATCAGGGCATTTTAGCCCTAGCAGTGACTGGAAACGGCGATTATCATCTAGCGACGGGAGGATTCGATCAAACCGTTAAATTATGGACTTTAGCCGGCGATGGCAGTAGTCTGGAATTAAATCAAATTTTCCTCGGTCATCTCGGTTCGATTCACGGCCTAGATTTTGCCCCCCGTTGGCATTTTTTGGTTAGTGGTAGTTACGATCAAACCCTAAAACAGTGGAATTTAGAGCAGGAAACCGAAGAATTTAGCTCCTATGACAGTCTGGGGGCAATTTATGCCCTAGCAGTGGCTCCTAATCAAGATTTTATCGCCGCAGCTGGAGGTGATGGCACTGTCACCCTCTGGCAATTGGGATCGGGAGCAAAAATCGCCGTCCTATCCGGTAACGTTTCTTCGGTGCAGAGTCTGGCGATCGCTGCCGATGGTCAGATTATTGCCGCCGGTTGTGTGGATGGGACAGTGAAAATCTGGCAATACGATCGAGAGAAAAGCGGTCATTTTGCGCCAATTCGGGTGATCAATGCCCATAATGGTCAGGTGACAAGCTTGGTATTTGCAGAGGAAGGTCAATGGTTATTTACCGGGGGAACCGACGGAGAGATTAAAATCTGGTTAGCCAATTCTCAACAGGC
The DNA here is from genome assembly GCF_027530405.1 of Microcystis sp. LE19-41.2A. Lineage (NCBI taxonomy): Bacteria > Bacillati > Cyanobacteriota > Cyanophyceae > Chroococcales > Microcystaceae > Microcystis > Microcystis sp. LE19-41.2A. The sequence continues at coordinate 13,639 of NZ_JAPZQJ010000014.1, forward strand.
GATCGCAACTCTCAGCACCGACAATGGGCGATCGTCGCCGATCTCCAGTTTAGTTCTCAGCCCCGATTATTGTCACCTAGCAGCGGCTGCGGCCGACGGTAGCATCACCATCTGGGAAAATATCACTTAATGGTCGATCGAACTGGAAAAATTGTATAATGTAATGTCCCGGACTCGGTCAGGCCAGTTTGACCCCAAGAAAAAGTGACTGAGTTAACCGTCGTTTCTGCCTAATAGTTGTCATCGGGGCATCGAGAACGCGCGAGCGATCGCTTATCCCAGATCATCACCCATAGTAAAAAATTCAGAATGAAGACTCCAACAGATCAAAGATTTGATTACGTCAAAATCGGTTTAGCGTCCCCCGAAAGAATTCGGCAATGGGGAGAAAGAAACCTGCCTAACGGTCAAGTCGTCGGAGAAGTAACCAAACCAGAAACGATCAACTATCGGACTCTCAAACCGGAAATGGATGGGTTATTCTGCGAGAAAATTTTTGGCCCCTCGAAGGACTGGGAATGTTGGTGCGGTAAATACAAACGCGTCCGTCACCGGGGAATTGTCTGTGAACGTTGCGGGGTGGAAGTTACCGAGTCGCGGGTACGTCGTCATCGCATGGGTTTTATCAAATTAGCTGCCCCCGTCACCCACGTTTGGTATCTCAAAGGTATTCCCAGCTATCTCAGTATCCTGCTCGATATGCCCCTGCGGGACGTGGAGCAAATCGTCTATTTTAATGCCTATGTGGTTCTCGATCCGGGTAATGCCGGCAATCTTAGTTATAAACAACTCCTCAGCGAAGATCAATGGTTAGAGATCGAAGAAGAAATCTACGCGGAGGATTCGGAATTAGTCGGCATTGAAGTGGGTATCGGGGCCGAGGCTATCCAAAGACTCTTACAGGAAATTAACCTGGAAGAAGAAGCGGAAAGACTGCGGACGGAAATTGTCGAAAGTAAAGGGCAAAAACGGGCAAAATTAATTAAACGTCTCCGGGTAATCGATAACTTTATCGCCACGGGTTCTCAGGCAGAATGGATGGTTTTAAGCGTAATTCCCGTGATTCCCCCCGATTTACGCCCGATGGTGCAGTTGGACGGCGGCCGTTTTGCCACCTCTGACCTGAACGATCTCTACCGTCGGGTGATTAACCGCAATAACCGTTTATCCCGTCTGCAAGAAATTCTCGCCCCCGAAATTATCGTCCGCAACGAAAAACGGATGTTACAGGAGGCCGTCGATGCTTTAATTGATAACGGTCGTCGCGGTCGCACGGTGGTGGGGGCCAATAATCGCGCCCTGAAGTCTTTATCGGATATTATCGAGGGTAAACAGGGGCGTTTCCGTCAAAATCTCCTCGGTAAACGGGTTGACTATTCGGGACGTTCGGTTATCGTTGTCGGTCCGAAGTTGAAGATCTATCAATGCGGTTTACCCCGGGAAATGGCGATCGAATTGTTCCAACCCTTCGTTATCCATCGTTTAATTAAATTAGGCATCGTCAATAATATCAAGGCGGCCAAGAAAATGATCCAACGGGGGGATGCCAATGTTTGGCACGTCTTGGATGAAGTGATCACGGGACACCCGGTGATGTTAAACCGCGCCCCTACCCTGCACCGTTTGGGCATTCAAGCGTTTGAACCGATCCTAGTGGAGGGCCGGGCGATTCAGTTACATCCCCTCGTCTGTCCCGCTTTTAACGCTGACTTTGACGGGGACCAAATGGCCGTACATATTCCCCTCTCCCTGGAAGCACAATCGGAAGCGCGATTGTTGATGTTAGCTTGTCATAATATTCTCTCACCGGCGACCGGTCGCCCGATTGTTGCCCCTTCTCAGGATATGGTTTTGGGTTGTTATTATCTCACGGCCGAAAATCCCAAGGCCCAAAAGGGTGGGGGTCGTTATTTCGCCAGCATGGATGACGCTATTCGCGCTTTTGATCAGGGATTGGTGGATCTACACGCTTCCGTGTGGTTGCGTTTACCTGTCGGAGAAAAGGTGAAAACCAATAAACCCGATGAGGAAGTCCTGGAAACGGAAACTCTCCCCGATGGCAGCATCTGGAAATATTATCGGGAACGCAAAACCCGCGAGAAGGATGGTCAGATAATTTCTCAGTATGTGCGTACTACTGTAGGGCGAATTATCTACAATAAGACGATTCTAGAGGCTTTGGTGGTCTAGAGAGAGATTAGGTTAGGGTGGGCATTGCCCACCTTAATTTTTAGGCTAAAGCGGCAATACATTCTATTTCCACTAGCACATCTTTGGGAAGACGGGCCACCTCCACACAGGCCCGGGCCGGGGCGGTTTCCGGGGGGAAATAACGGGCATAAACTTGATTCATTGCCCCGAAATTGGCTAAATCCGAGAGAAAGACGGTAGTTTTCACCACATTTGACCAATTAGCCCCAGCAGCGGTTAAAATGCCCTCTAGATTGGCCATAACTTGTTCGGTTTGGGCGCTAATTTCCCCGGAGACGATTTCACCCGTGACGGGATCTAGGGGAATTTGTCCCGCAACAAAGAGAAAAGGACCGGTAGCGGCGATCGCTTGATTATAGGGACCCACAGGGGCTGGAGCTTTATCAGTACGGATGACCTGATTATTCATGGGCAGGATAGTTAAAAAAGATGACATTGAATCAATTGAATATTTTCCCAGTTTTTTGATCGCTTGTAGTTAATTTTCGCCGGTTAGGGGGTTTAATTTTGACTGATTGTCTTTGTGGAAGGTGCACTAAAAGCGATTGTACGAGAAATAAGTCAACATTTATGACGTTGCAATTCTGCATCTAAGTAGCTGGTTATAATTAAATTAAAAATGGATTTTAGGTTCGATCCCCCCTGCCCCCCTTGATAAGGGGGGTGCCGATAGGCGGGGGGATCTGAAAGTTTTTAATACCTACCTACTTAACTCTGTTAACAAAGCATATATTCTATCAAAATTATATTTAGTTTCAGAAGGAGCATCATAGGTTGTCAAAGTACCTTTAGTATGACTATGAGCCGCTAGATTGCGACTTTTCTTTAGATTACCAAGATAACCTTTTAAAGTACTAATTTTATCAGTTTTTTCTGACTTTTTTTCGATTTTTTCTAATGTTGCTAAACCAATAACTATCATCAACATTTTTCTAAAAGCTTCATATTGAAAGTTAGAGTTAGGCTTAATAATCTCGTCTTTGATGAATTTTTGGTTAGCTGGGGACTTTAAGCATCGTTTAGCACATCTTAAAACTATATCATCCACGGTAAATGAAACTAATTTACCAAAAGAAACTTTCCCAGTTGATTGTCCTTTTAGCCAAGAACAGGTTTTAAATTGGGATTATTTTCCTGAAAATAGCTTTTGAAAAATGGATATAAGTAGGGAGGCACAATTGTTTGTAGGATGGGTTAACGGTAGCGTAACATGAGCGGGCGTTGGGTTTCATGCTTCAACCCAACCTACGTTCTTTTGAACAATAGCAGTTTTATGATAAAATTGCCCTGCTATCAAGACTGATTTTTTCTTGCCAAACAGCTAAGGCCATTTGATGAACAAATCGCCAAGGTAGATGATGCTGACGGGCAATTGCGGCACAATCTTCGTATTCTGGTTGTACGGTAATCGGTTGATTAATTGACTCTTTGTAGGCAACTTTTAGCCGAATTTGTCCATAGACAGTATCGATCAATTGTATCTCTCTTTTTAAGATTGATCGCTCTTGAATCGTCCTTCTAATGCCTAAAGTTGTGGTTTCCTGAAAGATCATATTTTCACAAATAGCAATTTTATCCAAGGCACAAATTACTGTCAAGAGTATCCCTAAACGGGATTTTTTCATAGTAATTGCTTGACTAAATACATCCAAGGCACCCACTTGTAATAAAGACTCACTTAAGTAGGCGATCGCTTGCGGATTTAAGTCATCAATTTGAGTTTCTAAAACTGCCACGGTTTCGCTTTCATCTAGCTTTTCTGATTCTTTTTTCCCTAACCAAAGTCGGACAAGATTGGGAATCGGTAAATCTTTTGTCCCTGCTCCTAAACCGACCTTTTCTAACTGCATTTTCGGCGGTTTACCGAAACTTTTAGCTAAAGTTGTCACAATAGCTGCCCCCGTGGGTGTTACTAACTCTGCTTCGATGCCATTACTATAAATTGGTACTTGTCGCCGACTGAACATTTGTACTACTGCTGGCACGGGAACCGGTAAACGACCATGGGCGGCCTGAACTGTACCGCCGCCGGTGGGTAGAGAAGAACAGTATAATTCACTCACCGATAGCCAATCCAAACCCAAACAAGTCCCGACGATATCGATAATGGCATCGGTTGCCCCGACTTCGTGAAAATGCACTTTTTCCGGTGCGATCCCGTGAACAGCCCCTTCTGCGATCGCAAGTTGTCGAAAAACCGCTAAACTCCATTCTTGGACTTTCTGGGGTAAATTTGCCTGTTTAATTAAATTTTCAATCTCCGGTAAATGGCGAGCGGGGGTATGATGGTGATGGTGGTGATGATCAGAGGACTTCTCGGCAGTGACATCGACGTGAATCTTAGTGGCAATTTGACCGCGACGATGCACTTTTTCGGCCTTTAACTGATATTCATCCTCAATTCCTAAAGTTTGTAGTTGTGCAATCAGGTATTCTAGGGGGACTCCTAAATCTACTAACGCCCCTAAACACATATCCCCGGCGATTCCCGTGGGACAATCCCAATAGGCGACGATTTTGCTATCATGGCTACTATTTACTCTCTCCATCCGGACAATCCCCAACAACGTTCTATCCAAGAAATCTGTCATGCCCTGAAAAATGGGGCAATTATGCTTTATCCTACCGATACCGTCTATGCGATCGGTTGCGATCTCAATGTGAAATCTGCCGTCGAACGAGTTCGCCAAATCAAGCAACTATCTAATGATAAACCCTTGACGTTTCTCTGTTCTTCTTTGTCGAATATTTCCGAGTACGCAGTGGTCAGCGATTATGCTTATAAGATTATGCGACGAGTTATACCCGGTCCCTACACTTTTCTCTTACCGGCGACTAAATTAGTGCCGAAAGTGGTGATGAATCCGAAGCGGAAAACCACTGGTATCCGGGTTCCCGATCATGTTATCTGTCGCACTATTCTCGAAACCCTAGAAAATCCCATTATCTCTAGTTCTGCTCATCTTCCCGATCAGGAGGGGGATTTTCCCACCAAGGGATTAGAAACCGCTAGGCTATTCGATGCCCTCGATCATATCGTTGATTTAATTATCGAAGATGGTTCGGCTCCCGGTTCGGAAGTGTCAACAATTGTTGATTTTACCAGCGATCAACCGGATATCGTGCGTCAGGGTTTGGGTTGGCCGGAATTACAACAATGGTTATAACGAAGGCAAAAGGCAAAAGGCAGGGGTCAGTATTCAGGAGACAGGAGACAGGAGATAGGAGATAGGAGATAGGAGATTATTTTTATTTATTCTTCCCACACCCCACTTCCCCACTTCCCCACACCCCACACCCCACACCCCACACCCCACTTCCCCACTTCCCCACACCCCACACCCCACTGATAACTGATAACTGATAAGTGTATCGGTTATTGCGACTTTTTGTTTCCTGAAAACCGCCTTGTGGAAGTCAAGTTAGTTGCTTAAGATAGAGGTAATCGCAGTCAGAGAAAACCTCTCAAGGAAATTATTACTATGGCTTTCACTCTTTATTCTCCCTTCCTCGAAATTAATTCTGTTCAACGTCAAATCGATCAACTTTTTCAAGAAGTATTACCGACAACTTCATCGGTATCTCGTCCCCCGGTGGAAATCTCTGTTAATGAGGATTCCGTGCAATTGAAAATCGAATTACCCGGTGTGGATATTAAAGATATCGATGTGGAGGTTAGCAAACAAATGGTGGCTATTAATGGGCAACGTCAACGCCCTGCCGAGGTGGAAAACAGCGAATTTTATTATGGTAAATTTAGTCGCTTGATTACCCTACCAGTGGAGGTGCAAAATAGCCAAGTTACCGCTAACTATCAAGACGGTATTCTTTATCTCACCCTCCCGAAAGCGGTGGCAGAAAAAAATAAAGTGGTTAAAGTTAATCTTGGTTAGATGAGAAAAAGACTGGAGAATTTCTCCAGTCTTTTGTTTTATTTGTAGTCGCTAACTGTTAATTGGATTCTTTGCCATTTAGGTTGACGGGACGGGGTTGAATAACACCAAAACCGCCGTGATTGCGTTGATAGATAACATTGATTTCGTTCGTGTCTTTGTTGCAGAACATATAGAAATCGTGATCGACTAATTGCAATTGTGTTAGTGCTTCCTCAATAGTCATCGGTGGCATAGCAAAGTATTTCATCCGCACTACTTCCGCAGGTAATTCGGGAGTGCGATCGCCAATTAGGTTATCATCTAAGGGTTTCTCTTGCACCACCTCGCTAGTTTTAACGGTAGCGTGGGTGCGATGATCCACCAGTCTTTCTTTATACTTGCGGAGTTGACGAGCGATTTTATCAGAAACTAAATCAATACTTGCGTACAAATTTTCGCTTCCTTCTTGAGCGCGAATCACTGTTCCATTAGCATAAACCGTTACTTCTGCCTTGTGGCGATCGGGAATGCGCGCATTCTTTTCCACGGAGAGGTGAACATCGACTTTTGTGGTTATGCCGTTAAAATGTTTCACCGCTTTCTCCAGCTTTTGTTCCACATAATCATGAATAGGTTCGGTGACAGCGATATTATTGCCCTGAATCAATAGCTTCATACTCACTACTCCATCTAAAAATTTTGCTATGGACTGCCCACATCAACTATTTTTAAGGGGTGTTGATGCTAGGAATTTAATCCTCAAAAAACTGCTCGTTCGCGCTGTTGAGTGAAAGTCAATTAGAGGTCACAGTCTAGATATTGTCGGTGTTCTCGTTCTCTTTTTTTTGTCGGATCGCGCGGAAAATTCATCGGGTCGAGCGCCTATTTGCAACTGGATTTATCTACCTCTATTCTAACAAGTTTCTGTAAACCTTTTCTTAACAGAAGTGCGAAGTTCTGTTAACTTTTATTTAAAGAAACCGATTTTCGCCGCCGGCAAGGGAATCCGGTGATTGTTTCTCCTGTGGGACGGTTAACCTCGGAATAGATGGGATAACCCTAGATTAGCACTTAGTATTCTCCCCAACATCTATATCTTCCCTTCTTTTAATTTTCCTTTGCGCTCCTTCACATTTCTTAAATAATTTGACAAATTTCGCAATGAATGCTCAAAAAATACCTCGTCTCTGTGGGCTAAAAATTCGGGCAATTACTCCCGCTGCTCTCGGGACAACAGCGATCGCTAGTGCCAGCGAGAATTGCTAATCCCGACTTACACTCTCGCTGCTGACTCAGATGTTAAGTTTGTTAAATTTAAGTAGGGAGGCACAATTATTTGTAGGATGGGTTAGCGGTAGCGTAACATGAGCAGGCGTTGGGTTTCATGCTTCAACCCAACCTACGTTCATCTGACTCAGATGTTAAGTTTGTTAAATTTAATCTTGACAAATTTCCAGCACAGTTAAGAGCGATCGCTTATTGCTTTTTTCAATATTGGTAAGTTGATCCTAAGCTAAAACCTCACTTAGAAACAGCCCAAGAACGCACTTCTCCTAAGGTTACAGGGGTGCGATCGCTGACATCAATGGTAAAGCGAAAAACTCGTTTGGCCCGCAGACCATTTTCGGGATCGAAGAATTTTAATTTCACATCCCAACATTCACTTCCGTAGCGACAGAAGGGGCTTTTTTCCACTTCAATACTGTGTAATTCCATTCCCATTGCTACTGCTTGGGAGAAGGTTTGTACCGCTTGAAAGGCGTTAGTAGCGGCAAAATTTAAGGCGCGATCGCGGGCGATTTGTCCGACGTTGCGTAAGTCATAATAAATGCGATTTAAGAAACTGGTTAGAGAACGCCGCATCCTTACTTCATCGGCGATTTCATGTTCTGTGCGAACAGTTTCTATGGCTGATTCAATCAAAGTATTAATTTTCCAGCCATACATTCCCCGGGGACTATTAACCTTGATGACGGGAACAATTTGACCCGAAAAAAGTTTCACGGTTTCCTCTGTAAGCATACCCGGAATACTCACCCTTTCAACATAATCTTCGTCAGATTCTGGTAATATTTGACCCGCTAACATATATTGCATGACTTGATAAATCTCGGCGGCAAAAGCTCCCACGGGTTTAATTGCATAGATGGGAGTTAGTTCTAAATTGACTGTCCAAATTAAAGACTTAGTTTCTGATAAATTACTTTCTAAATAATCTACCATTTGCCGCGCATCGTAGGGATTGGATGGTAATTCAAGATTATCGATCGTGATGGTTGGCATTAATTGTTTAAAGGTGTCCCGACGCGCTTCTGTGCCGAAATCATAGCCTAAAGTTCCTAACACATAAACGAGGTTTGAACGTTGACTAGGAACGACACTATTAAAGACAATATTTTTATTTGTTTGATTATTTTGTATTAATCCGGTTGAGGAAACATTTTCTGAAGCATTGCTAGGAGTGATCACCAGTTCTATTGTCGCTGCTGTTGGGGTGGTTATAGTTATTCCCTGAGTTGCCATCTCGGTTGTATTAGATGGGATAACCGAGGTTGTCACTGTCATCGGAATTACCGCCGATTTTATGATATTATTCGACAAATTGTTATCCGCTTCAACAGTTTGTAATTTCTCTCCCGTCAGCAGTTCATAAGCACCCGCAATATTGATTTTTCCTAATAAACAGCGTTCTGGTTCTTCTACTTCATTAGGATCGCAGGGGATGGCACTATTAATCAAGGCGACTCTTACTGCTTCTGCATCGGGAGATAACCCCTGTTCTAATTGTAAACTCATTAATAAAGCGGCTGTTCCTGTCACAATGGGAGCGGCGCAGCTAGTGCCTTTTTTGCGGATGGGGTCATCGGTTCCGGGTTGAGCGCCTAAAATATTCTCTCCTGGAGCGAGAATCCCTTGAGTTGCATATTTACCACCAAAATTACTAAATTTAAATGGCTCGCCTGTATCTTTCATTGCTCCTACTGTCAGGACATTTTCTAATACCGCAGGAACGCACCAACACTCTCCTTTATCATTACCTCCGGGGGCAATCACCAGGATATTATTAGCTTGAGCTTGACGAATTGCTTTATCAATAAATTCGTGCGCTAATCCGCTTTGAGTTGGGTGACAAGCGGCACAATGGATAATATTAACTCCCTGTTCAATAGCGGTACTAATTGCGCGAGAAAGATTGAGAGGATTAATAAAATCTTCGTTGCTATAGGCGATGGGAATATTAATTACAGTAGCCTGAGGAGCAATCCCTTCTACGGGTGAATCTGGCTGGCCACAAATGGTGCTGATAATATGGTTAGCATGGAAGCGCAAATGCAAACTGTGGAGGATGTTTTCATCGGGGATCGCTTCTTTGAACAGATACTCTTTTTCTTCATCACTTTTGTCACTTTTTTCTATATCTAAAAAGGCTTGTAAGTGTTGCGGATCGATGGAAAATTCTTCGGACCAATAGGGATCAAGTCGGGTAATATTTGCTCCTTGAAAACAGGCGCGGTCTAAATCAATTGGTCCATCAAGAACGGCGATTTTGATGCGGGGATCGCCTTTTGTCTGGGAGCGAAGAGCGGTCATTCCGGGGATAGCATTGAGATCAGGCATAGTTTTTGCAGGTTTTCAAGAACAGTTATAGAATAAAAGCTAGATAACAAAAATAGGGGAATTAAAGATGAGTTCAATGACCCAAAAGGTACAATCCTCAACCACAATTCAGGAAACTTCTGCAACGGTGTATTGCGCTTCCCCTTTACCCGACCACACCCAACTCCCCGATAAAGATGGAAGTTTTGTGAAAAACTATCAAGAGCCTCCCCAAGCAGACCTTTTAACGCATACTATTACACCCATTTTGGAGCAATTACATCCTGACGGTAATTACTGTTTGGGTCGAGATTGTGGGATTTATTGGCGATTACCAGAGTATCCAGAATCCCTAGAAAAAGGTGCTGTTGCTCCCGATTGGTTTTATGTTCCCCATGTCCCCACGACTATTGATGGTCAAGTCCGGCGTTCTTTTGTGATGTGGAAAGAAACCATTGAACCGGTTATTGCCTTAGAATTTGTCTCTGGTAATGGTGAAGAAGAACGGGATAAAACGCCTGTTAAGGGTAAATTTTGGATCTATGAGCGAGCGATTCAAATTCCTTTTTATGGGATTTATGAAGTTAACAAGGCCCAGATCGAGATGTACCAGTTAGTTAATGGTCGTTACCAAAAAATGACTCCTAATCAGCGCGGTCATTATACCATTACTCCTTTAAAGGTAGAGTTAGGAATTTGGCAAGGGGAATACCAAAATCAGTTCTTTCCCTGGCTTCGCTGGTGGGATGCGGAAGGTAACTTGTTGTTAACTTCCCAGGAATCTACTGAACAGGAACGACAACGAGCCGAACAGGAACGACAACGAGCCGATCGCCTAGCGGAACAGTTAAGGTCCTTGGGGATAGAACCTGAAGATTAATGGAAAGTGTTTAACACCAAATTCGACCCCGACGAAACGGCGGATCATTGGGATTCGCTTTGCGATCTTTGAACATGGTTTTCCAGCGTCCGTAATCTTCTAAACCAGTGGCGGGAACGTATTTAGCTTTAGGTTGAGTTGTTTCTGGTTGCTCAATCTTGGGTTTTTCCGTGGTTGGTTGGTCAACATTCGCGGCAGCGGCTGCTGGTTCTGGCGCTCCTTTAGGTTTAGTAGCCATTGTTTGATTTCCTCCAGTGTTTTTTACTAGGTTTTAGAAGTCGATACTAATAACGAAAACCGCCAAAAGAGGACATTTTCAGATAGCCATAGTGAGGGTATTGAAATTGAGCCGGATCGTTGTAGTTCGCTCCATGAACTAACTTAACTAAGATAGATACCAAGTCTTCGCCATCTCCATGAACAATATCGACGCATTCATGGGGATGAATGAAATGGGGTCGTTTGACGGGAGCAGATTGTTTGGGAAGTCTCATGGTTGTTTTGGGGTAAATAATGGGGGTAGGGGCGAAGCATTCGGGCATAACCTATCGCTAAAACCTTAGATTTCCTATCCGAATGCTTCGCCCGTACTTGAAGTCAGAAGTCAGCGCAGGGGAGAGGACTAATAAGGTGAAGACCAGGAACGCACTTCGCCCAAAGTAACAGGAATTAAGTCACTCACATCTATTGTAAACCGGAAGATTTTACGAGCGCGGCGGCTATTTTCCGGGTCGAAGAATTTTAACTGTACGTCCCAGCAATCGCTATCCATCCGACAGAAAGGACTCTTAGAAACGTTAATACTGTCGAGTTCCATCCCCGCACCCACAGCCTCAGAGAAAGTTTGCGCTGCTTGGAAAGCGTTGGTCGCGGCAAAATTGAGGGCGCGGTCTTGGGAAGTTTGCCCTAAATTGCGTAAATCGTAGTAGATGCGGTTGAGGAAACTACTCAAAGTGCGACGCATTTGGCTTTCTTGGGCTTCTGTTTGTTCTGCACCAACGGCTTCTATTGCCGCACTGACTAAAGTATTGATGTGCCAACCATAAATTCCCCGGGGGCTATCCGGTTCAATGACGGGAACAACTTGTCCTGAGAACAGGCGTACTGTCCGCCCAGTAATCCGTCCCGGAATGCTAACACGCTGGATATATTCGGGGCTGTCTTCTGCTTGCACTTGTCCTGAAAGAAGTTCCTGTAAAGCCGCATAAACTTCCCGGGAAAAAGAGCCAAGGGGTTCAATGGCGTAAATTGGCGTAAGTTCCAGATTCAGGGTCCAGATTAAGGATTTAGCCTCCGAGAGGTGGTCAGCTAGGTAATCCACCATCTGACGGGCATCGTAGGGATTAGAGGGAACTTCAATACCACCAATTACCGCTGTCGGCATCAGTTGTTTAAATGTGTCCCGACGGGCTTCGGTGCCGAAGTCATAGCCCAAGGTGCCAATGGCATAGACGATGCCACCAGCAGGTTCAGCAGCTTGGCTAGGGGTAACAGGTTTATTAGTAGTTTCGGGCATGGATACTCCTTGAGAGGTGGTGACAGGATTGGGAATTTGGGCGACGGGGATTACCGGTTCGCTAGTTGCGGCACTCAGTTCGAGATTTTGGCGTTGAGCCTCAGGGGTTTCGGGCGTACCACCGCAGCCACAGCCCGATGCTTCTACTGTTGCTTGGGTTTCCACAGATTCGGACATGGTTTCTCCTGTTAGTTGTTGAATTGCCCCAGAAATGTTCAACACTCCGGCTAAACATTTTGGTTCATTTTCGCTGTCGGCATATTGGCAGGGGAGCGCGCTTTTTAGTATCGCTTCCCGGACTGCGTGAGGATTGGGGGTTTCTCCTCGCTGCACCTGCAAGCTGAGTAATAGGGCGGCTACTCCGGCCACAATGGGCGCGGCGAAGCTGGTCCCACTCAGTTGCACAGTCCCGCCGCCTGGTTTTGCCCCTAAGATGTTTTCTCCAGGGGCAAGGATGCCTTGACTTTGGTAGGTTTCCCCCCAATTACTAAAGTCGAGGGGATGCCCTCTAGCATCAACAGCACCCACCGCTAGGACGGCGGGAAGGGCTGCCGGAACTTGCAGGCATTCACAGCCATCATTGCCAGCAGCGGCAACGATAAGAATATTTCTCTCGTTACACATCTCGACGGCGCGAATTAGCCAGTCTTCGGCTTCTCCCATATCAGTGAGGGCACCGCCGCTAATATTAATCACTTTTGCCCCTTTTTCGGCGGCTTGTTCAATCGCCCTCGCTAAATCGAGTTGGGAGAGTTTGCGGTTATCGTCGGAGAAGACGGGTACGAGTAGGCCTCGACACTGGGGGGCAATGCCAGGGATTTCGCTGTTGGGTTGTCCGAAGATGAGGCTGGCAATATGGGTTCCGTGAGTGGACATTTGCCCCGCGGTGGCTTGATGCTGGACGAGGGTGGGTAAACGGGTTAGGTCTGCCCCGTTAAAACAGGAGTGGTTAGTGTCAACTACACCATCGAGAATGGCGATGGTTATTTCTGATGCGCCTTGGGTTTGTTTTTGTAGTTCTTTTAGTCCTGGAATCGAGAGAATTTGAGTCATTTTATTAATGATTAGTGAATCAGAGTAAGTTAGGTGAAAAATGAGGTTAAAAATTAAGTTTAATAAACCCGATCATGAGTACCAATATCAATTAGAATGATTACTTCTTTTTGCTCCTTATCATTAGTTTCTGGTCTTTCTAAAGAAAATATAATTCTACAATCATAACCACAAGAACAAGCTTTTAGTCCTAATAATTTTCCTTGTAATGAATGAGTGGCTAACTGAGGGGTAAAAATATCTTCTTGCATTAGCTTTAATGTTTCAATAATTTTTTGTTCAAGTTGAGCATTACGCTTGACAAATTTACGAAATGACCGTTTAAACTTCTGTGTTGCAATAATCTCTTTCATTCATCTTCTGTTAATAGGGTTTTTAATTCATCAATAATATCTTCTAAAGGTTGCGGTTTTAATTCTCCTCTTTGAAAAGCTTCCCTCGCTTCTTTAGCATTTCGGGCTATTTCGTCTCGATAGGATTCTATCATTTGATTTTTGACAATTTCTATTAACATTTCTCTCTGTTCAATAGGTAGTTCATTAACTGTCATAAGAGCTTGTTCTAATGTCATCATAATTTATCCTCTCTTGATTGTTGTAATAGGTTTAACGGTAGCTGTAATCTTGGTATTTCCTGTCGTCAAAAAATGGGTAATTCTAAACTTTGTAGGGGTTCTAATTCATGTTTTTTTGATTCTCTTTTGGTTTTCATCATGGTAAATCCGACCTAATTGCTCTTGATTCTCCATCGTACTACCTCTTTTTTGCCGAGTCAATAGTTTTTGAGTGAATTTGTGTTAAGTTTTTGTTGAAATCATTTTCTCCGGGAGAAAAACCTACTTTTAGTCCTAGAATAGTTGGGAGGTTAGTCATTAGTAATTTTCTCAGCTATTTGTAATAGTTTTGGCGAGGGCAAAGGTTTATTTTCTTGAGTATATATATCTACCAAATCTTCTAAAACTTCTTGGGCATTATCAATGGCTTCTTGATAGGTGTTGCCGTGAGTGCGAGCGTATTTTCCCCATTCGGGTAAACTGGCAATATAGGCATTATCTTCTTCAGACCAAAGAATTAAAATGCTATATTTCATGATTAATCATCTCCTGGCTATTCCTAATTGCAAAACTTCTAAAACCTTGGCTAAATCACCAGCTAATAAAGCATCTCTATCTAACCATAGTCCAGGGAATATCTGGGAACAAATTATCCCTTCTGAGTTCGGTTCAAGTTTAATATATTCTTCATTGGTTAATCTAAACCAGTCAAATTCTCCATCTTCGACTCGCCAAACTAAATATTCTTGCACTTGGTTACGACGATAAACATTGAGTTTTTGATGTAAGTCAAGGGAGACGGTACTCGCAGCAATTTCGACGATTAACTCTGGCGCACCTTCGACATAACCATCCTCACTAATCGTTGATTGTCCACCATTTTTAATTCTTAATAGTGCATCGGGTTGAGGTTCATTGTCCGCATCAAGACGTACCGTACAATTATCGCC
>NZ_JAPZQJ010000677.1:0-8019 GCF_027530405.1 Microcystis sp. LE19-41.2A
GGAATGGGGAGATGGGGGAATGGGGAGATGGGGGAATGGGGAGATGGGGGAATGGGGAGATGGGGAGATGGGGGAATGGGGAGATGGGGAGATGGGGGAATTCAACTAAAACCCTAACACCCTAAAACCCTAACACCCTAAAACCCTAAAACCTATTTTTAACTTTTTACTTTTTCCTTTGCGAATGAATGCTTTATCAATACCGACGTGGATAGTTCATGTATCGAGTGTCGTAGAATGGATAGCGGCGATCTGGTTAGTGTGGACCTATGGCGACATCAGTAGCGATCGATCGTGGCGAATGTTATCTTGGGGAATGTTACCCGCTTTAATTGGGGCCATGTGTGCCTGTACATGGCATTTTTTTGATAATATCAGTGCCTTATCCTGGTTAGTCACCCTACAGGCAGCCATGACTGTCTTAGGAAATTTTACCCTCTGTGCTGCCGGTTGGTGGCTGTGGCGTTCCAGTAAAATTAGCGTTAACAATGAATAAAGAGAGTTTATTTGCCATCTCCCTGTTTCCCTATCTGGGGTTTCTTTGGTTGATCACTCGTTCGGGAAAAATGCCCCGTTTAGCCCTAATTGGCTTTTATGTGCTGTTAATCTTCGTTTTTATCACCATTCCTGCCGGTATCTACGCCAAAATCCACTATGGTCAAGAATTAGCTAACGTCGATTGGTTACACGGCAGCGCCGAATTTTTCCTCACCCTCTCCAATATTCTCGTCGTCTTAGGTTTTCGTCAGGCAATTTTAGCGAAAAAGGAAACAGAGAAAGGGGAACAGGGATAAGGGGTGTGGGGTGTGGGGTGTGGGGTGTGGGGAAGTGGGAATTGGGGTGTAGGGTGTGGGGTGTAGGGTGTGGGAAGTGGGGAAGTGGGGAAGTGGGAAGTGGGGGGTATTTTCAGGGAACAGTGGACAGTGAACAGTAAACAGTAATCAGTGAACTGATGACTGATAACTGATAACTGATAACTGATAACTGATAACTGAATTGTGATACAATCGCCCCAAAACGTCCCCGCGTCAGTCAAATATGTCCCCGATTACACCGTCCATCAGTGTCAACGAACCAAACCCGCAGGCTGCCATCCAGACCTTATCGGTAGTGGTTCCCATTTATAACGAAGTGGACAGTATCCCCCATCTCGTCGAGAGTATCGCCACGATTTTGCGTTCTTATCAAATTAACTACGAGATAATCTGTGTTGACGACGGTTCTAAGGACGGTTCCACCGAGGTTTTAACTAATTTAGCCAAAAATCGCGATGATCTCAAGGCGGTAATATTGCGACGCAACTACGGACAAACCCCCGCCATGGCTGCCGGATTTAATTATGCCACGGGACAGATAATCGTTACCCTCGACGGCGATTTACAGAACGATCCCAATGATATACCCCTATTATTGGCCAAATTAGAGGAAGGTTATGACCTCGTGAGTGGCTGGCGCAAAAATCGCCAAGATGACCGGGTAAAACGGCTTTTACCCTCAAAAATAGCTAATTGGCTGATAGCAAAGGTTACAGGGGTCAAATTACACGACTACGGTTGTTCTTTGAAAGCCTATCGAGCCGAATTAGTCGCCGATATGAATCTTTACGGGGAATTACATCGCTTTTTACCCGCATTGGCTTTTATTGAAGGGGCAAAAATAACCGAAATTCCCGTTAATCACCACGCTAGACGGTTCGGACAGAGTAAATATGGTTTAGGTCGCACAATTCGCGTGATTATGGACTTATTTACTGTCTTTTTTATGAAAAAGTTCCTCACCCGTCCGATGCACATTTTTGGACTCTACGGACTGTTATCGATGGTAGTGGGGATTATTCTAGGCACTTATCTGACTATTCTCAAACTCGGTTTCGGACAAGAAATCGGCGATCGACCTTTGTTAATCCTGGCCGTGTTATTCTTTTTAACTGGGGTACAATTACTCTGTTTTGGTCTTTTGGCAGAAATTTTGATGCGAACTTACCATGAATCCCAAAAACGTCCCATCTACCGCGTTCGTACTGTTGTCGGGAATAGGGGATTTTTCAGTGAGCAGTAAACAGTGAGCAGTAATCAGTGAAAAGACAGTAGGAAGCTGCTATTTAATACTGCCCACTTAATACATACTGCACACTTAAAGTAGGGAGGCACAATTATTTGTAGGATGGGTTAGCGGTAGCGTAACATGAGCGGGTGTTGGGTTTCATGCTTCAACCCAACCTACGTTCATCTTATATTTAATTCCACCCACCTACTTAAAACTCAAATCTGATAACTGATAACTGATAACTGATAACTGAAAAAAATATGACTATTTGGGAACTTGATTTTTATTCGCGGCCGGTGGTGGATGAAAATAATAAAAAAAGATGGGAATTATTAATCTGTGAAACTCCGGCAACAATCGATCGCTCCTCCGATACAATATTTAAATATGCCAGTTATTGTCCTAATACGATGGTTAATTCCCAATGGTTAGGAGAGGCAGTTACTGCAGCTATCAAGGAAGCGGGGGTAACTCCCAAAAAAATTCGCTTTTTCCGTCGTCAGATGAATAACATGATTAGCAAAGCTTGCGAGGATATCGGTATTCCCGCTTCCCCTAGTCGTCGCACTCATGCTTTAACTAGATGGATAGAAGAAAGAATGGTTAATTTCTACCCCCAAGAAGTTGGTTATGATCAAAATTTAACTAAAACCGCTTCCGTGAATTATCCTCCTTTAAATGCTGTTCCCCTTCCCGATGCTGTCCGGGGAGATAAGGCAGATAAATGGGCTTTTGTTACGCTAGAATTGTCTTCTTTTAATGATTTAAAAGATTGGGATATTAGCTTCGGAGAAAATTTGCCTATACTAGGAATGGGATTAGATGAGAATCTAAAAATCCCCGGTTTAGTTATTTTTTCTCCGCGCGCTTTACCATTAGCTGGTTGGATGTCAGGGTTAGAAATGGCCTATTTAAAGTTAGAAACTGGTTCCCGTCCCGTGCTACGTTTAGAAACGGGTGCTAGTGATAGCTGGATTCTCGTCAACGTCACTAATGCCGAGACTTTAAAGGAAGCCAAAAACTTTGAAGAAGCTAAACAAAAAGCGAATAATCTGCATTTTTTAGCCATTCAATCTAACCCTGAATCGGAATCCTTCGCTGGTTTTTGGCTACTACAAGAAGGCTCTCAAGAGTAAAGTTTAGTAAAGGTGGGTTTTCAATCCACCCCTAGACAATTAACTTAAAAACATTGTCGGGTCCAACTACCGTGTAACCCGTAGGGAATATGATGTTTAAGATGGATAACCGCTAGGGAATTAGTGATATCTTTAGCATCTAAGATCACCCCATTCGATCGATGACTAGCCGCATCGTAAGTGACAACCAATAACCAACCATCATCTTCAGCGATTCCATCGGGTTTAGGCACAAAAACTGGCTCACCCGCAAATCCCCGGGGAGCAAAAGAATGTAATTGTTTTTCTCCCGTTAATAGGTCCAGTTTTAAGATTGCTTGCAAAGGAGCATTACCGGTGGCATGATGAGCGGCAGCGATGTATAAATAACGGTAATCTCGACCAACTTTTGCCGGATTGATGCTGGGAAATTCACAACAATGCTCTAGAATACATTCTCTTGTAACGGTATTTTCTGATAAATTTAGTGTAAATCGCCACAGATGTCCGGGAGCTAAACTATCAAAATCTACCGATTGAAAATTGCTATTTGAATCCAGTTGTGGTAAGGATTGATAACAAATAGAATCAATATAAATTTTCTCCCCTTGTTCAAAAGCATTGCTATGATGGAACACAAAACCCGATGGAGTTTCTAAAACTTTCACTTCTCTTTTGTTAGGATCCCGGGGGATAATAATAATCCTAGTTAACTTGTCCGGTTGATTAATAACGCATTCTCCCGCACCTTTTAACCCAAAAAGAAAGGGGAAAGGATTATAACCAACCGGGTTTTGGAAAAAGATAGCGTAGTGGGGAGTAATAACAAAATCGTGGATAAAACAGAAGCCAGGTATACTGTGGGTATGACGACGTAATAACTTACCCGTGGGACTAATTTCGTAGAGAGTAATGGCACTCGACAAACCCGTTTTGATGGCAAAATTTACCAGACAAGGTTGATGATTATCGAAGATACAAGCGGGATCGATGCGAGGATGAGCGGCAAAAGAATCGCCTTTTTCCAAGATACCATCGAGATAGTCTAAACCAATAGTATCAAGGGTTTTAGCATCGAGGCGATGGGGTTCGGCCGCTTCCCAAAGTGCCAGTAATTTATTACCCCAGTAGATAACATTAGTATTAGCAATATTTTTCAGACGCAAATCAAAAGCATTGCCGAAAATTCCCCCCGGTTTTTTCGTGCCGAAAACACCGCGATAAAGGGGTTTTCCCGCTTTCTGTTCCTGGAGATAACCCTCGGTTTTAACAAAACGATTACGATAATGTACGCGCCCATGGTTGAAGCTAATCGCGCTGATCATACCATCCCCATCGAAGGGATGAGCGATCGCCGTGCCAGCGATATCGAGTAAACCGGGGCCATTTTTAAAGACTGTACCCTGTAAATCGGCGGGAATTTGCCCCTCGATGTCTTCTACCTCGTAATCGTACTCGTTAGGTTGGGATTGATAGCCTTTTTGCCAATCCTGACGATTATAGGATTTTTCGCCAATTGTCGGAGTTAATACCATGGTAGTTTTACGTTTGTATTTACTTTTCTTAACATAACTTAAAACTACCAGAGCTAACGAAGGCAGGAGGCAGGAGGGAAGAATCTGACTAGAAGGCGAGGTTTTAGACAAGGGTTGTTGGGTGCATCTCACATTTGCAGAAATACCGACAATCAGCAATTATCAGTGACCCTTAAATTATTACAGATATATCAGCAGCTGCCTGTAAGCATCCCACCGAAAAACTAATGCGCTCTAGGGTTTGGGTAGGGTTGATTCATGAATCAACCCTACTATAGAGTTCTTGCATAATTAATTTTTGAGAGGGCAAAAATGAGATGCACCCAGGGTTGTTTCGATAACAGCTAAAAAGAAGGGGGTGGCCAATCATTTTTCCAGCTATTCACCCCCTCCTTGCCGTCATGTTATTTAACAAACAACATTTCTTGATAGGTAGGCAGCGGCCAGAAATTGTCGGCCACTTCCCCTTCCAGTGTGTCAGCATATTCGCGCACCTTATCCATCAAGGGACGGATCGTTTGAGCGGAATACTGCATATGTTCCTCGATCGAGTCAAAATCGTCTTTAGCCATGGCCTCACTCAGTTTGCTAACGCCATCCATCAGTAATTTAATTAAATTCGAGACGGTTTGGGCCCTTTCCTTATCCATCTCGATGCCGATCGCCGCCGCATTAGCGATCGCCAAAGACAATTCCGACAAGTAGCGAACGGCAGCGGGATAAATAATCGTTTTAGCCATACTTACCACCAGTTTCGCCTCCACCTCGATGGCCAGTAAATACTGTTCTGCATAGACATCGAAACGACTTTCCAGTTCAACGGGGGTAAGCACACCCATGCGGGCAAACAGTTCTTCGATATAATCGGCTTTCAGCACGGGTAAAGCATCGGCAGTGGTGCGGAGATTAGCCAAACCGCGCTCTTCTACCGCCATTTTGTGCCATTCCGGGGAATATCCGTTACCTCCGAAGATCACATTTCTGTGTTTGTCCATGATCTCCTTGAGAACACCCTGGGCAGCAGTCTTGAGGTCTTCCCCGGCTTTCATCCGGCTTTCTAAGTTATCCGCCACCCAAGTCAGGGAATCCGCTAGAATCGTGTTCATCGCCACCAGCGGCCCGGAAACTGACTGATTAGAACCCACGGCGCGGAATTCAAAGCGATTGCCCGTAAAAGCAAAAGGAGAGGTACGATTGCGATCACCAGGATCTTTGGGGAATACCGGCAGGGTATCGACACCGAGATCCATCAACCCCGGGGCATCAGAACCCTCAATTCGGCCTTGGCTAATTTGGTCGAATACCTTTTCTAACTGGCTGCCCAAATATACCGAAATAATGGCGGGGGGAGCTTCATTTGCCCCCAAACGGTGATCATTGCTGGCGGTAGCCACCACTGCGCGTAAAAGCGGCCCGTACTTGTGAACGCCACGAATCACCGCCCCACAGAATAACAAAAACTGCATATTAGCGTGGGGAGTATCGCCCGGATCTAACAGATTGCCCTGGGTGGCGTTGCCGACGGACCAGTTAACGTGTTTTCCCGAACCATTAATTCCCGCAAAGGGTTTTTCGTGCAGTAGGCAAACAAAACCGTGTTTTTTAGCCGTACTTTTCAGCAAAGTCATAATTAACTGCTGATGGTCACTGGCCACGTTGGCCGCCTCGAAAAAGGGGGCAATCTCGAACTGTCCTGGAGCGACTTCATTATGGCGGGTTTTGGCCGGAATGCCGAGGCGATACATTCTTTCCTCTACTTCCTGCATAAACACCTGAACCCGTTCGGGAATCGCGCCAAAATAATGATCGTCGAACTGTTGACCCTTGGCGGCGGGTTTACCAAATAGGGTGCGACCGGTGAGCAGTAAATCGGGGCGACTATGGGCAAAATGAGCATCTACGAGGAAATATTCCTGTTCAGCGCCGCAGCTGGAGTTAACGGGGGCGACTTCCGTATGTCCTAATAGTTTAAGCACCCTGGTGGCGGCTTTACTCATCGATGAAATCGAGCGTAAAAGCGGCGTTTTTTTGTCGAGGGCCTCTCCTGTCCAAGAGATGAAAACCGTGGGGATACACAGGGTTACACCATTATCCGTCTCCATGACGTAGGCGGGACTGGTGACATCCCAAGCGGTGTAACCCCGCGCTTCAAAGGTGGAGCGAAGTCCGCCGTTAGGAAAGGAAGACCCGTCCGGTTCTCCCTGTACTAAGACTTTGCCCGTAAATTCCGTGATCACCGAACCGTCGCTCTGCACGGAGATAAAACCATCGTGTTTTTCGGCGGTGGCGTTAGTCATCGGATAGAAGACGTGAGCATAGTACAGCGCCCCTTTGGACGTGGCCCAATCTTTCATCGCTGCCGCTACCGCACTGGCGATGGAAACGTCTAATTTTCCCCCGGTTAAAATCGTGTTTTTGACCGATTTGAATACGTCTTTGGGAAGACTGGCCTGCATTTTGCTCAGGGTAAAGACATCGGTTGCCCAGAGGGCCTCTAAACGTTGAGGAATTTTGCTAGGTAGGGGTTTACGATCCGTTACTTGAGAGATAGCTTGAACACGCGTTCCATAACTCATAAGTATTTTTCCTATTGTGTTGTGTCGTGGATAAAGGGTTACTTTACTTAGGCGATGACAAGTTTCCTACTAACTTTGATGTTGAATTCCGGTCAGAGGCTATTCTCCGCTTAATAATTTTGATCCCACGGCACAAGCTTCTCTGCGGTTTTTATCTGCTTGCGCCGGCCTCTTTCCCGATCAATTAGCAACACCAGCCTTAATCTTAAGAACAGATGATCGAGAGATTTGTATCAAACATTACAAATATCCCAAACCCGATCTTCCCCAAGCGATCGCACTGAGAAAACGGGTTTCTTTGAGAAACCTGTTTTCTGGAGATAAAACTCTATACATCTATGCAATCGATAAAAAAGCGATATTTGACAAAATCGGGGGGGGGGGTAAAATGCTGGTGGAATTTACCCAAAATTGCCCATGAATTTTACAACTAACTTCAAATCTCTCTCTCTGGCTGGTGTTGTCTTCGCTGGCACAGTTAGCGCGATCGCTGTACTGACTGTCCTCCCCGCCAGCGCCGCTTCCTTCAACTTCTTCCAAGGTGGCTACTCCGAAGGTGCTACCGTCACCGGGATGTTTACCGGCGAAGATTTAGATAATGATGGTCTTATCGAAAATTTGGGTTAAAACCCCGTCCTTTTAGGACGGCTTTAAGCTACAATGGAAAAAGCGATAACCAAGCTAAAAACTGAACCTTGACAACAGATAGTAGGGGGTTTTGTTCAGAAAAGAATTCAAATTCGGCCT